>NZ_JBFBJT010000067.1:0-38554 GCF_040686175.1 Streptomyces sp. NPDC086077
GCATCCGGGCGAGTGTCGTGGCCGTCTTCTCGCTCACGACCCGTGTCCTGTCCGGCTCCGGGGGCGGGTGTGAAGCGCCCGTGCGGACGCACCAGCATCGCCCCGGCGACCAGCAGGCCCATCAGGAGGGGCCGGCTCAGTGTCAGCGCCCCCAGCAGGGCCGCGCCGAGGTCGGCGCCGAGCAATGGCACCGGCGAGGCCGGCCGGGCCGCGGGCCGCCGGACCGGGAAGGGGAACCCGGCGCCGCCCCTGCCGGGCGTGGGCACGACCGGGACGGTCGGGAATCCGTGGTCCCGGGGCTGGGCGCCGGGGGAGGGGACCGTGCTTTCCGCAGTGCGTTCCGCAGTCACGAGTGGATGGACTCCCTGTACTCGGTGGGCGCGGCGGGTGCCGGCGTCCCGGTGCCGAGGAGCGCGCGGTACACGTCCTCCATCGCCCCGGCGGCGTGCCGGACGTCGTGTGCGGCCCGTACGTGCCGGCGGCCCTCGTGGCCGAGCCGCTCACGCAGCGGCGGGTCCAGCAGCAGCGCGGTGAGCGCGTCGGCCAGCGCGGGTGGATCCTCCGCCGGCACCAGGCAGTGCGGTGCGTGTCCGGGCGGCAGGCTCTCCCGGGCGCCGTCCACGTCCGTCGCCACCACGGGCCGGCCGCACGCCATCGCCTCCAGCGGGGCCAGTGCCATGCCCTCCCAGCGCGACGGCAGCACGACCACGTCGGCCGCCTGGTACCAGGGCACGGGATCGGCGACCGTTCCGGCGAACAGCACCGGCTCCGGCCCGCGCAGCCGCTCCCGGTCGGGCCCGTCGCCGACCAGCACCAGCCGCGCCCCCGGCACCCGCCGGACCACCGAGGTCCACGCGGCGAGCAGGACGTCCTGTCCCTTCTGCCGGCACAGCCGTCCCACGCAGACCACCAGCGGCGCCCGCGGACCGACGTCCGTACCGAGCGCGGCCCGTACGGTGCCCGCGGCTGCCGGACGGAAGCGGTCGGTGTCGATCCCGTTCGGCACGACCGTCCACCGGGCGTCGATCCCGGCCCGCAGCCCGGTCCGGCACTCCGCCTCGCTCACGCACACCGTCCGGTGCGCCCACCGCGCCCCGAACCGCTCCCACTTCAGCGCCAGCGCGGCCGTCGCCCCGCCGACCGCCTCGAACGACCAGGCGTGCGGCTGGAACACCGTCGGAATCCGCCCCCGCACGGCGATCCGCCCGGCCAGCCCGGCCTTGGCGCTGTGGGCGTGTACCAGATCGGGCCGCACGTCGTCGACCAGCCGCGCCAGCCGGCGTACCTCACCGGTGAGCGAGGGCCCCGGCGCGCGCGTCGCCTGCCAGGGCCGTACGTCGGCCCCCAGTTGCCGGAGGATGTCGCTCAACCCGCTGTCCGGGCAGGCGACCGTGACCCCGAGGCCGGCCGCGAGCTGGGCCCGCGTCAGATCCGCGAGCACACGGGCGACCCCGCCTTCGACGGGCTGCGTGAGGTGGAGGACCCGTGTCCGAGGGTCGGTGGCTGACTGGTGCATTGCGCGGTTTCCTCGCTCACGGATGACGCTGGACGGCGGGTACGCGCCTCACGGCCGGATGTCGGCGGCGACGAAGAGCACACCGGCCCAGGCCGCGTCCCGGTGGGAAACGAGGCGGACGGCCGACTGGTTATCGTTTGATCGGAAACCCGCGGGGGGACCGAACGCGTCCGAGTCGTAGCCGAGCGTGTTCACGGACGACGGAAGTCGCGCGCCCGCCCTTTGACTGGTCGGTGGATTCCGCACGTCATCGTCAGGCCCGGCGGAATCGGTGGACGCGGCCCCGGACACGGTGCGTGACGCCGGGACGGGACCGTGGTCACCGTTGCAGGTGAACGGTCCGACACCTGAACGGTCTGCGCACTCGTGGACGGTGGAGCGGGAGAGGCCCGGCCGCATCCCCTTCGCGGCCGGCGGCGTCGCACGGCGCAGCAGCGAACCCGGGGAATTGCGCATGGCCGCGATGCCCTTTCGAAAGGCGGGCTACAAGGGTGCGTCGGACGGTCCGCAACTCTAGTCGCTACCCACACGAACTATCTGAAACCGGGCATGTGTGTCGGAATCGTGAACGCCACTTCGAGTCGAGATCACCCCATTGGTGGCACAACTCCCGCGCGGGCCGCGCGTTGACACAACGCCGGGCATCCGCCCGGATGTTTGTGTCAACCCCAAGGAGCACCTCTCCATGTCGCGTATCGCGAAGGGCCTGGTTCTGACCTCCGTCGCCGCCGCCACGGCGGCCGGCACCGCCGGCGTGGCCGCCGCCGACAGCGGCGCCCAGGCCGCCGCCGCCCACTCGCCGGGTGTGCTGTCGGGCAACGTCCTCCAGGTTCCCGTGCACGTCCCGGTCAACGTCTGCGGCAACACGGTCGACATCATCGGCCTGCTGAACCCGGCGTTCGGCAACGAGTGCACGAACGACTGACGTCGCAGCAACTCGCCGGCCGGCCGCTCTCCCCGGTGGAGGGCGGCCGGTTCGCCATGTCGTGCCTCGAATGGGGCACGGGCGCGGCGGGTCGGCGTGCGGTGCTCGGGATGCTGTCCCACCAGCGGTGATGCCGGGCAGTCGATGGTGACTCCGTGTGTCGGTCCGGTTGCGAGGTGTGACGGTCACTCGCACGGTGGACACAGACCCCGATGCACCATCGAAAGGAACGCTCATGCGTGGTCTGCCCGCACGGCGTCTCGCGTCCTCCGCGCTCAGCGCCGCCCTCGTCCTCGGCATCGCCGCCCCCGTCGCCCTCGCGGCGGACCACGACTCGGCCCCCTCGCGCACCTCCACGCCCGTCCCCGGCGCGGACGAACTGCTTCCCCAGATCGACTACCTGGCCGGTCTTGACACCGCGTTCACGCCGATCACCGACCTGCTCGACACCGTCCTGGCGGCCGAGGGCGGTCAGCTGACGGAGAGCCAGGCGTCCGCACTGGAGGTCTCGGTACAGGAGGCGATCGAGGAGGTCATGGCGGGAATGCCGGTGGTGACGCCCTCGGCGGCCACGCCGTCGCCGTCCGCCGCGCTTCCCTCGGCGCCCGCCGCTCCCGCGACGCCCGGCGCGCAGGCGACTCCCGCCGCTCCGTCTGCCCCGGCCGCTCCCTCGGTGCCCGCGGCTCCGTCGACCCCGGCCGCCCCGTCGGCGCCCGCCACCCCCGCCGCCCCGACGACTCCCGCGACCAACCTGCCGGCCACGAGTGTTCCCGCGACGACCCTGCCGGCGCCTGTCGACGACGACATCGACATGCCGTCCGCCGACGTGACGGAGGACGCGATCAGCGAGCTGGAGAAGCTGATCGACGAGCTGCTCGACGCGGCCACCTCCGGTGCGGTGAACGAGGTGCTCCCGGCGGCCACGGACGTGATCACCGGCCTGTTGGACATCCTCACCGAGACGCTTGTCGCCGCCGGGCTGCCCGCGCCGAGCCTGCCGGCGGAACCGGCCGCTTCCTGAGGACTCCGAACTGTTATATGAGGAAGCGGAACGCCGTTTCCGCGCCTTTCGGGAATCGTTGGGCACGACGTCAGAATTCCCTCCGGTGACGCCAGTCGCCGACGAAAGGAACACGATGAAGTCCCTGAAGGCTGCCGCTGTCGTTGCCGGGTCCCTGGTCGCCACGGGTGCCGCCGCGCCCGCGTTCGCCGCGTACGACCCGGCCGACGTCATGCCCACCAGCCTCAACGGCGCCGTGAACAAGCTCACCGAGGAACCCATCGACGTCATGCCGCTGAAGCACCAGTCGCGGGCGCTCGACACCGAGAACAAGGACTCGGCGCTCAGCACCGTGAAGGACGCGACCACCACCCTGAACAAGGGCGGGCTGCTGGGTGGCCTGCCGGTCAAGCGCTGACGTCCGCCGGGACGCCACCCGGTGCCGCAGGACGGGCTCCCGAGAGGGCCGTTCACCGAAAGGGCCGATTCCGTACCCCACCGGAGTCGGCCCTTCGCGCGCTGCCGGGGCGCATCCCTCGTTCGGGTGGACACCGCGAGGGCTCTGGGCCGCCCGGGTGACATCGAGGCGGGCACGGACGGGGCCGTGGATATGGTCGCGCGGTGACCACAACCCCCAGCGAAGCCCGCCCGTTCCACTCCGCCGACCTGGGCACGCTCGTCATCATGCCGTGGACCGGAAAGGTCGAGGACGGCAAGGACATGCCCTACCTCCTCGCCTGCTCCCGGGGTGACGCCCCCGACGGTCCCGAGGCGTCGCGCGCCGCCGTCGAGAGACTGCTGAGCGACGCCGGACTGCCCCTCGGCGAGGACCTGATCGACGGCGGCACCAGGCCGAGCCTCCCGGTCACCCTGCTCGTCGTGGCCGGCCAGGCCGTCGTCACCTTGCCGCGTCTCAACGCCCAGTGCGCGGTGCAGCCCGCGTGGCTGCAGGCCGTGGCCAAGCGCGGTTACGCCTACCTGCTGTTCACCGCCCGCCCCTGGTCCGAGGCCCAGGTCGGCAAAGCCGTCACGCCCGACGCGCTGCGTGAGTTCGTCACCGCCGAGGAGACCGTGCAGGCCTCCGTGCACCTGCTTCTGCCCGCGCGCAGCCTGCGTCAGTGATGGCGCGCGTCGGGCAGCACGCGCGCCGGACCGGGACCGCCGGCGCGAGCCGGGCGTTCGCCCTGCTCCTGGTGATCACGGGAGCGGCCGGACTGCTGGCCTCGTGGGTCATCACCCTGGACAAGTTCAAGCTCCTGGAGGACCCCGACTTCACCCCGGGATGCAGCCTGAACCCGGTGGTGTCCTGCGGCAGCGTCATGGAGAGCGACCAGGCCGCGGCCTTCGGGTTTCCCAACCCGATGCTCGGCCTGGTCGCCTACGCCATCGTGATCTGCGTCGGCGTCAGCCTGCTGGCCGGCGCGGGCTTCCCCCGCTGGTACTGGCTGACGTTCGACGCGGGCTGCCTGTTCGGTGTGGGGTTCGTGTCCTGGCTCCAGTTCGAGTCCCTGTACCGGATCAACGCGCTGTGTCTGTGGTGCGCGCTGGCCTGGGCGGCGACCATTCCACTCTTCTGGTACGTGACGTCGTACACCGTGCGCCAGGAATTCCTGCGTGTTCCGCGCTGGTTGCGGACGTTCTTCGACGAGTACACATGGCTGCCGGTGGTGCTGCACCTCGGAATCGTCGGAATGCTCATTCTGACGCGATGGTGGGACTTCTGGACGAGCTGACCCTCGTACTACTGCGGCAGTCGGGCGAATTGTGCGCTGGTGGTGTTTCCCGGCTCGTTACTCGGTACGCACGCACAGCTCGCCGAATTTCCGAAAGGGACCGCATCCGAGATGAAGTCGACCACCCGAGGAACCCTCGCCGCAGTGCTCACGTGTGTGGCGGCCGCCGCGACCGGTGCCGCCACAGCGTCACCCGCCGCCGCGGTCCCCATTCCCGTGCCGCTGGAGGGAGCCGAAACCGCCCTCGGTATGGAACTGCCTCGGCTCGCCGCTGAGGTCCCGACGCCGAAGCCGGGCGTGCCCGACGGGCCGCGGTACGTCGAGGGCCGCTTCCTCCCCGAGCGGGTGCTCCCGCAGGTGCCGGTCAGGGGCGGGCTGCCCGGCGCGGACCTGCGCGCGCCGGTGCCGCGGGCCCTCGGTGACGACTTCGACCACCTGGGCGTCTCCGCGCCCGCCTCCGACCTGCGCACCTTGGCGCCGGGCCTCGACGTGGACGCCCCGCTCACCGCGCCGAACGGCGAGAACTTCGGCATGCCCGAGACGAAGCTGCCTCAGGTGGGCGTGCTGGCACCGGCGCTGCAGACGGTTCCGGGCGCGAACCTGGTCATGGGCCCCGGGCTGTAGGGCCTACCGGGCCCGGGCGCCGACGTCCGGGCCCTCCTCCGTGCGGGCTCTGCTCCGTCCGGGCTCTGACGGTGACCGCCGGGGGTGCCACGCGGTTACTCCGGTACGACAACCGAACCGGAGGAGGAGCACACGATGGTCGTCGGCGGCGGAGTGGCGGAGGGTGCGGAGGGCGGCGGAGCCGCTGGACCGGGAACGGCGGGGGTTGGCGGGGCCGTGGAACCGGGAAGGGCGGGGGGTGGCGGGGCCGTGAGACCGGGGGCGGCGGGGGGCGGGCCGGGTCCGCGGCGGTACGCCGCGCGTGGGGCGGAGCGGGATCTCGGGTGGGGGACGCGGCGGGATGTCGTGCGGGGGCTGCTGGCGTCGGCCGCCGTGCTGGCGGTGCCGGCCTGTGACCCCAGCGGCCTCACCGGCGTGGCATTCGACGAGACGTACCGGGGCCGGCGGATCCGGGGCAGTGGGGACCAGGTCACCGTGGACGGCAGGCCGCTGCATCTGATGCGCCGCGCCGACGGCACCTGGCTGAGCATGATCGACCACTACTGCTCGTACCCCACCCCTCGCGAGGCGGCCCGCGCGGCCGTCGACGAGCTGGGTGTCACGGGACGGCTGCGGCTGACCGAGGGGGACCACCATGGCGTACACGCGTAAGGACGTCAGCACGCTGACCGCCAGTGAGAGGCGGCGGTTCGTCGACGCGCTGCTGGGCCTGAAACGGCGGGGCGAGTACGACGAGTTCGTGCGGATGCACATCGAGTACTACGTCTCCGACGGCGAGAGAGGGTTGCGCTCGGCCCACATGGCGCCGTCCTTCCTGCCGTGGCACCGCCAGTTCCTGCTGGAACTGGAGCGGGCGCTGCAGCGGCTGGATCCGTCGGTGACGGTGCCGTACTGGGACTGGACCCGTGACCGCGGGGCCACATCGGTGCCCTGGACGCCCGACCTGCTGGGCGGCAACGGGCGGCGGTCGGACCGGCAGGTGACCACCGGCCCGTTCGCGTACGCCGAGGGCAACTGGACGATCAACGAGAACGTCTCGGACGTGAGGTTCCTGACCCGGGATCTGGGCAGGGCCCGGGACCCGATCGAGTTGCCGACGAAGAGCGATGTGGAGTCGGCGCTGAAGGACCCGGTCTACGACGTCTCGCCCTGGGACTCCACGGTCACGAAGGGCTTCCGCAACAAGCTGGAGGGGTGGGGCACCGGGCGGGGCAGCGTCTCCTGGAAGAACCACAACCGGGTGCACCGGTGGGTCGGCGGCGTCATGGTCGGCGGCGCCTCCGTCAACGACCCGGTCTTCTGGCTGCACCACGCCTTCGTCGACCTGCTGTGGTCACGCTGGCAGGGGCGGCACCGCAACCACCGCTACCTGCCGGCCGCTCCGCCCGGTCAGGGCGACGCCCAGCGCGGGCGGGTCGTGGCACGGCACGAACCGCTGCCGCCGTGGCGGGTGACGCCGGATCAGCTGGAGGATCACGGGCGGTTCTACCGGTACGGGTGAGCCGGCCCGGACAGGGCAGAGCCCCGGCGCTCGGGGGTGCCGGGGCTCATGAGGTACGGGGAGGCACCTCGGGGGCACTGGCCGGTACCTCGTGAGGTGCGCTCGTCAGTGCCCCTTGGTGTACGGCGTCTCAGCTGCCGTAGCCGTCGACGGCCTTGTCCTTGGTGCTGCTGTCACCGTTGTTCTCGCAGACGTTGCCGAAGGTCGGGTTCAGCAGCGCGATCACGTCGACCGTGTTCCCGCACAGGTTGATCGGCACGTTGACCGGAACCTGGACGACGTTGCCCGACAGCACGCCGGGCGAGTCGGCGGCCGCCCCCAGGGCATCCGCGTCCGCCATGGCCAGGCCCGCTCCGCTGAGGACCATGGCACCCGTGCCCAGAGCCATACCGGCTGCCTTCGCGATGAGCGACATCACGTTCTCCTTAGTTGCTCGGTGAGCGCGGCAGCAGACGTGCCGCCGACTCCCCGTTCAACGCGGGCGACCCGGCAGGGTAACGGTGATCATCTGCGGATCACCCTTTTTGAACATGCACTTCGCCGTCGAACGCGCAGCGGGCCCGATTCACCCCGTCGAGGACGACGGAGTCGGCCGGCGCGCGGCAACTGTCCTTGCTGCTCTCCCGCCCTCAAGCCTCTCCGGCCTTCTTCCGCGCCCTCCTTGCCGCCCACGTCAAGCAGCCCCATCGGGCAACCGCCCCCACGGCGAGGGAGACGAGGACGGCACCCCAGTCGATGACGTGCGGCAACCCTGGAAAGAAGGCGAAGAAGGCAAGGGCCCCGACCAGCCCCACGAGGAACGCGACGCCACCGACCTGCCGCCGCCGCGCATCCTCCGCCTTGCCCGAGCTCCGCCCCTGTCCCTGCTCGATCATGAACGGCTCACTTCGTGATGTGGTGGCACTGGCTTACACGAGGCACGCCGTTGACATGGAGGCGCGCGCATGCCTTTCCATAACGAGGCAGGGTCTGCGGAGGGTTGGTCCGCATGGGGTCGATCTTGCACTCGCTGTGAGTTTTACCGCGTGCTGTGCGGTAGGTGCGGTTGTTGGTGTCGGCGTACGTGAAGTCGATGCGCCAGTTGCAGAAGCCGCTGTTGAGGGCGGCGACGAAGGCGCAGTCGACACCAGCGTTCTGGTAGGTGATCTTTCTGCCGCTGCCGCGGATGACGTGCGTGAACATGCACCCGGTCGGCACCTTCATGGTCATGCCGCCCACGCTGTATTGGAAGGTTCGCACGGGAGTTGACCCGATCGCCCCGGCATGCGCGCCGGTCGGTGTGCTGAGGACGACGGCTCCTGCGGCGGCCAATGCCGCGACGAGACGCCTGATGCTGTGCATGACCCAGGTGGCCCCTTCTGATGATCTCCTGATGAGTACCTGGAGCAACGCGCTCGTGGGGCACGGGTTTGCTGGACCGCGGTCGATTCACTGCCATGAGCGATCAAAGACTCGGCGGCTGACGAGCAGAAACGTTCACTGCTGCCGACGGGTCATCGCCCCGATGAGGGGTTCGAGTCGGACGGGGGAGCCGCCCGGGACGTCGAAGAGGCGGATGCCATCGCCGAGCAGTACCGGCGCGATTCAATAATCGATCTCGTCGATCAGGCCGCGTTGCAGGAGCTGCCGGCCGGCGCTGCGGGAGAAGACCTCGAAATTCTTGCCCCGGGCGGTTCCCAGCCCGTCGCCGGGGCGGACGTCCCAGCCGTCCCGGTCACCCGGACGGCGCCGGCGGTCCCGGCGTACGCCTCGATGAGGCTCCAGCCCATTGCGTGGTGAGGCCCTGCGACGAGCCCGTCCAGCGACGAGACCGGTCGAAGAAGGCCCTGAGCAGCGAAAAAGCCCTCCCGAAGGAGGGCGGAGACTGGGCGCCCCCGGCAGGACTCGAACCTGCGGCCAAGCGCTTAGAAGGCGCCTGCTCTATCCACTGAGCTACGGGGGCCGGGTGTGTGGCCTCTGTCGTGGGTGCCCGGGTGTGGGCCGATCCGTGACGTCGCCGGGGACAAGGATAGAGCTCCCGGATCCTTGACCCTGTTGCTTCGCCTCCGTGGCTCGATGTGGAGGTTCGGTGAAGCGGTCCTGATAATCGCAGGCAGGTACGAATCGTGCATCGCTTTTGGCCTCTCGCGAGCCGGGTGTTGTGCACTCGTTATGCCTGGACTGTGTCCGTGTCCCAGTCGCCCCTTCCGTCCGTTGTGTTCCGTCGGCGCGCAGACATGCCCATATGCTTCAGATATCACGTAAAATTGGGCATTCTTCGCATGTGGTGACCTTGGACGTACGGCCTCAGCTGCTCGACGCACTTTCCGCGCTGCGCGACCGCGTCGCCGCCGCACGCTTTCCGCTTCCCCTGGCGGGCGCCCCGCGCGCGCGTGCCAACCGCGACGAACTGCTCGCCCAGCTCGACGACTATTTGGTGCCCCGCCTGAGAGCGCCTGAAGCGCCTTTGCTGGCCGTCGTGGGGGGCTCCACGGGCGCCGGCAAGTCGACGCTCGTCAACTCGCTCGTCGGCCGCAGGGTGAGCGAGGCCGGTGTCCTGCGGCCCACCACCCGGACGCCCGTACTGGTCTGCCATCCGGAGGACCATCACTGGTTCAGCGGCATGCGTGTACTGCCCGACCTCGCGCGCGTGTGGGTGCCTCACCACGAGTCCGACGACGATCCGGTGGTTGCCGGCGACACCCCCCCACGCGTGCTGCGTATCGAGACGGCCGAGACCTTGCCACGGGGCATCGCCCTCCTCGACGCACCCGACATCGACTCCCTCGTCGCCGACAACCGCACCCTCGCCGCCGAACTCATCTGCGCCGCCGACATCTGGGTCATGGTCACCACGGCGGCCCGTTACGCCGACGCGATCCCGTGGCACCTGCTGCGCACCGCCAAGGAGTACGACGCCACCCTGGTCACCGTCCTCGACCGGGTCCCCCACCAGGTGGTCTCCGAGGTCTCCCGGCAGTACGCCGCCCTGCTCACCAAGGCCGGCCTCGGCGACGTACCCCGCTTCACCGTGCCCGAGCTGCCCGAGTCCGCCTGGGGCGGCGGCCTGCTGCCGGCCACCGCCGTGGCGTCGCTGCGCACCTGGCTCGTCCAGCAGGCCCAGGATCCGGGGACCCGCCAGCACACCATGGCCCGTACGGCGTACGGCGTCCTCGCCTCACTCAAGTCGCGGATGCCCGAGCTGGCCGGCGCGGCAGCCGCCCAGTACGCCGCCGCCCTCCGGCTCACCTCCGCCGTCGACCTCGCCTACGACAGCGAGCACGCGCGCGTAAGAGGGCGCCTGCAGTCCGGTGCCGTGCTCGCCGGGGACGCCTTGAAGCGCTGGCGGGCCTTTCCGCTCGACTGCAAGGCCGGCGAGCTTCTGGACGCCCTCGTGGAGAGCCTCGGCGCCCTCCTGCTGTGCGCCGTCACCGCCGCCGACGAGCGTGTCGACGAGGCCTGGCGGCGCGAACCCGCGGCGAGCGCGCCGGAGCTCTCGGACCGGGACGCGTCCACCGAGAACGCCGAGCACCGCATCGGTATGGCGGTACGGCGGTGGCGGCGCGAGCTGGAGGAGTACGCGGAGGACGAGGTCCGCGACCTCGACCGCGGCATCGCGCCGGATCCCGAGGTGGTCGCCGTCCTCGTCGTCACCGCGCTGCTGGGAGGCCGCCGGGCCCGTTCCGCGGGCGAGGGGCTCGCCGAGCGGCTCGGGGCGCACGGGGCGCTGCGGCTGCGTGACCGGGGCGGGCGGCTGCTCAACGACTGCGTGGACCGGGTCATGCAGAACGAACGCGAGCGCCGTCTCGCGCCCCTCGACGCCCTCGACGTCCATCCCGAACCGCAGGCGGAACTCATCGCCGCGTTGTCCGTACTGCAGAAGGAGAGGTGACCGGTGACTGCTGTCACTGACCAGGACCACACGGAACACGCCGATCCCGAACAACCGGAGCGGCGGCCGGAGAAGGCGGAAGCGCGGGCGGGGGCGGAGGGCCTGACCGGGTCGGTGCGGCCAGGCGGGTCAGCGAAGCCGGACGGGGCGGAGAAGCGGGACGGGGCGGAGAGGCCGGACGCGTCGGAGAGGCCGGAGGGTTCGGAGCAGTCGGAGGGGGCGGAGCAGGTGAAGGGGACGGAGGGGTTTGAGCGGCCGGAGGGGTCTCAGGGATCCGAAGGGCCGGGTGGGATCGACGGCTCGCTAGGGGCAGACGGGGCGGAGGGGGTGGGTGCCACGGAGGAACGCGAGGACGGCCGCATGGAGGGTTGGCCGGACGGGTGGTCGGTGAAGCGCGCCGAGGGTGGTGATTCCGAGCGTCCTGGCTCTGCGGGTCGTACCCCTGAGGGGTCCGAGAGCCCGGAACCGTTGGGTCGCGCCTCCGAGGTGGGCGCCCCGGCGGACCCCGACCCTCAGGACTCTGCCGCCCTTGAGGAGCCTGACGCCGCCGACCGGGACCACGTGGAGGGTGATTGGGAAAAGGGGACCATTGGGGAGGATTACGGAAAGGGCTCCCTCAACGAGGAAGATTTCGAAAAGGGTTCCTCGGAGGAGAGCGTCGATTCCGAAAACGTTTCAAAGGGTTCTCCGGAGGGCGGGGACTCGGAAAAGGACGACTCCGCCGCCAAAAGGGACTCCTCTTGGAGGGCGGATTGGGCAAGCGGTGCCTTTAGGCGGCCCTGGAAGGTACTGCGCAAGGCGGGGGAGTCCGGCACGGGAGAGCAGCGGGGTGGCGCATCGGAGGAGAGCGGGGAGCACACGGGCGTAAAGGACCGCTTTCGCCGCGACGACGACTCCCACCAGGAGGACGGCTCTCGTCGCGACCGCGGCACCACGCGCCGCGCCGACGCCTCCCGACCTGACGACACCAAGGGCCGTACGGGCCTCCTCGGCCGCGGCGACACCAAGGGGCGCGCCCACACCCAAGGGCGTGACGACGCGAAGGCGCGTGCCGATGCCAAGGGCCGTGACGACGCCTCCCGACGTGACGACACCAAGGGCCGTACCGTCGCCCCAGGGCGCAGCGACACCAGGGGTCGTGGCGGCATCCTCCGCCGCGACGACACCAAGGGTCGTTCCGGCATCCTGCGTCGCGATGACACCGCCGGTCGGACCGGCCCTCGCCGCGACGGCACCACGGGCCGCTCCGGCCCACCCGTTCACGTGGGCACCCCGAGCCGCAGCGACACCACCCGCCGCGACGTCCCCTCCCGTCGCAGGGAGTCCGAAGGCGCCTGGGACGACGGGCTGATCGCGCGCCGGGTGACCGAGGGGTCCGGCGGTGAGCAGGCCGCCGTCGTGCAGACCCGGCCGAGCGGGGCGCAGAGCGTGGCGCCGCTGGCGTACGACGGTCCGTTGCGATCGAGGCTGGACGCGATGCGTGAGCTGGTGGGGCTGTCGCGCACCCGGCTCGACAGCAGGACGCTCGCCGAGGCGGGCCGGGTGCTGGACGAGGCCGCCGCGCGACGCAAGCTCTCCGGGCAGCACACCGTCGTCGCCATCGCGGGCGCGAGCGGCAGCGGCAAGTCGCAGTTGTTCAACGCGCTCGCCGGGGTGGCCATCTCGGAGACCGGCGTACGCCGGCCCACGACGGCCGCGCCCATCGCGTGCAGTTGGAGCGACGGCGCGGCGACCCTCATCGACCGGCTCGGCATCCCGGGGCGGCTGCGCCGGCGCCCGTTGCAGAGCCCGGAGGCGGAGGAGCAGTTGCGCGGGCTGGTCCTGGTGGACCTGCCCGACCTCGACTCCGCTGCCGTACAGCACCGCGAACAGGCCGAGCGGCTGCTGGACCTCGTGGACGCGGTCATCTGGGTGGTGGATCCGGAGAAGTACGCCGACGCCGTCCTCCACGAGCGCTATCTGCGGCCCATGGCGGGGCACGCGGAGGTCATGTTCGTGGTCCTCAACCAGGTCGACCGGCTCCCCGGGGAGGCTGCCGACCAGGTGCTCGACGATCTGCGCCGACTGCTGGACGAGGACGGGATCGCCCTGGGGGAGTTCGACGAACCGGGCGCGGCCGTACTCGCGCTGTCGGCGCTCACCGGCGAGGGCATCGGGGAACTCCGTGAGGTGCTCGGGCAGTTCGTGACGGAGAGGGGGGCCGCGGCACGGCGTATCTCCGCCGATCTCGATGCCGCCGCGGCGCGGCTGCGGCCTGTCTACGCCACCCGGCGGCGTACGGGGCTCAGCGAGCAGGCGCGCGACGAGTTCTCGGCACGGCTGGCGGACGCCGTGGGCGCCACCGCCGCCGGCGAGGCGGCCGAACGGGCCTGGCTGCGCAATGCCAACCGCGCTTGCGGGACGCCTTGGCTGCGGCTGTGGCGGTGGATCCAGGACCGGACCGAACTTCCGACGGGCCGACTGCCCTTGCGCTCACAGGCCGACGAGCAGGCCACCGCCCGGCAGCGGGTGGAGCAGGCGGTGCGTACGGTGGCCGACCAGGCGTCGGCCGGGCTGCCCGCGCCGTGGGCGCAGGCCGTGCGGGAGGCCGCCACGCGCGGGTCCCAGGGGTTGCCCGAGGCGCTGGACGTGCTGGCGGCGCGGGCCGGATTGCCGCCGGGGCGGCCGCCCCGGCCGGGCTGGTGGCCGGCGGCCGTGCTGGTGCAGGCGGCCATGACGATCGTCCAGATCGTGGGCGGGCTGTGGCTGGTGGGGCAGATCGTCGGGGTCATGGCGCCGAATCTCGGGGTGCCGGTGCTGCTGATGCTGTCCGGGATCATCGGCGGCCCGCTCGTGGAGTGGAGCTGCAAACTGGCCGCACGGGGGCCGTCCCGGCGGTACGGGCAGGAGGCGGAGCGGCGACTACGGGAGGCGGCGGCCGGGTGCGGGCGGGCTCGGGTGCTGGATCCGGTGGCTGCCGAACTGCTGCGCTACCGGGAGGTGCGGGAGCAGTACGCGCGGGTCATGGGGGCTGGGGCGGGGGTGAGATAGGGCGCGCCCCGACAGGATGTCCCTCGAACGGGTTGCGGAGTTTTCCACAGGCTCGGGGGTCGTCCACAGCTCTCAGCGGGCTCGGTTCGACGGAGGCAGTCTGGCTTCGCGGCGATCGCGACGGAAGCGGTCGCCGCGACGGTGGCGGTACGCGGATGAGCGCGGCCGCCGCCGGCAGACGCAGCCGTACGGGACGGGCCCGTACGCGTGTCCGCCCGGTGCGAGCGGCCGGGCGGGGGAGGGATACGACGAGGATGAACGAGACGATGGTGTGTGCGGTCGGGAACGTGGCGACGCAGCCGGTCTACCGGGAGCTGGCCGCGGGGCCGTCGGCACGGTTCCGGCTGGCGGTGACGGCCCGGTACTGGGACCGGGAGAAGAACGCGTGGACGGACGGCCACACCAACTTCTTCACGGTGTGGGCCAACCGGCAGCTCGCCACCAACGCGGCGGCCTCCCTGGGCGTGGGCGATCCGGTCGTGGTGCAGGGCCGGCTGAAGGTGCGGACGGATGTGCGCGAGGGACAGAGCTGGACCTCGGCCGACATCGACGCCGTGGCGATCGGCCACGATCTGGCGCGCGGGACCTCGGCGTTCCGGCGGGGGAGTGTCAAGGGCGAGGCAGTGGGCGCCGTTTCACCGCAGCTGCCCGAGCCGGTGTGGGAGACGCCCGTCGGCGGGGAGCCCGAGGACGGCACGGCGGATACGGAGTCCCCACGGCAGGCGGAGGCCGCGGCGGTGACGTGACGCCGGCTGTGCGACGTCCCTGGCGTGGCATCCCCCGGCGTGACACTCCCTGGGGCTGCCCGAACTACGGCTGGCGTATACGGCTGGCGTACACGGCTGTCCGTAGCACGGCTGTCCGAACTGTGGCTAGCTGAACCACGGTTGTCCGAACTGCGGCTTATCGGCGAAAGCGCACCGAGGGGACCTCGGTGGATTTGTCGATAAGCCTGTTCGCAAAGGGGCTGGGCGATAACGATTGCGATTCGGATCCGTGGTCCGACGGGATCACCGGGAAGCCTGGTGCGCCCGCATCCCTAGGATGCCGAACATGGCTCTTGTGGCTTGAGATTCTGCTGGTGGGACCGTACCCCCACGTCAACGGGTCCTGCTCGAAGGGGAATTCTGTGTTTTCTTCGTTCTCCGCACTGTCCGTGTGCAGGCGAGGCGCAGCCCGCCTCGCCGCTGTGACGCTGGCGTCCGGACTCGCTGTCGGCGGTGCCCTGGTGACGGCCGGCCCCGCCGTCGCCGACACCGCGCCCACGCAGCCCCAGGGCGGAGCGACCGCGACCATAGGCGGTTTGAAGACGTACGGCGCGGCGAGAGTGCACTCCGCCGAAGGCGACCTGGAGATCTCGGCCGGCCTGTTCGAGATGTCCGTCGAGGGCGGCGGCATGCTGCAGACGTACTGCGTGGACATCCACAACCCCACGCAGAAGGATGCCGAGTACCACGAGACGCCCTGGAGCGGCACCTCCCTGGGTGCCAACGACGACGCCGGCCGCATCCGCTGGATCCTGCAGAACTCCTACCCGCAGGTGAACGACCTCGCCTCGCTGGCGAAGAAGGCGGGCGTGCGGGGCGCTCTCAGCGAGCAGGACGCGGCGGCCGGCACACAGGTGGCCATCTGGCGGTACTCGGACGGGGTGGACGTCGACGCCGTCGACCCGGAGGCCGAGAAGCTCGCGGACTTTCTCGAGAAGAGCGCCCGTGACGTGGCGGAACCCCCGGCGTCGCTGACACTCGACCCGCCCGCCCTCTCCGGCCATCCCGGTGGACTGCTCGGCCCGGTGACCGTGCACACCGACGCGGAGAGCGTGACGGTGACCCCGCCGGCCGACGCCGCGGCGAGGGGCGTGCGGATCGTCGGCAAGGACGGCAAGGACGCCGCCACCGCGAAGGACGGCAGCGAACTGTTCTTCCTGGTGCCGGAGGACACCGCGGACGGCTCGGCCGAGCTGACCGTGCAGGCGTCGACCACCGTGCCGGTCGGCCGCGCCTTCGCCTCCGAGACCAGAAGCCAGACGCAGATCCTGGCCGGCTCCAGCGAGTCGACGGTGACGGCGACGGCGGGTGCGAACTGGGCGGAGAAGGGCGCGGTACCCGCACTGTCCGCGACCGAGAACTGCGCCGAGGGCGGCGTGGACATCGCCGCGATCAACGAGGGCGACGAGGCGTTCACCTTCGAGCTGATGGGCGCCGAGTACACGATCGCGCCCGGTGAGACGCGTACGGTGACCGTCCCTCTCCAGGAGGACCAGGCCTACGACTTCACGATCACCGGCCCTGGCAGCTACGAGAAGCGCTTCACCGGCGTCCTGGACTGCCGCACCCAGGCCGACGAGGTCTCCGAGGCGGGCGAGTCGACCCAGATCCTCACCCAGCCGAGCCCGGCGACGTTCGGCAGCACCTCCGCCGACGTCAACCTCGCCGCCACCGGCAGCTCCGACACGACTCCGGCGATCGCGGGGGTGGCCATCGGCCTGGTGGTGATCGGCGGGGCGGCACTGGTCCTGGTCCGCAAGAGGAAGCAACCCTGACACGAGAGTCCCGGTCGGCGCCGGGCACCGGCGACACAGCGATCCGGCTGTAGAGCGCTACAGCGTCAGAAGCCCACGGTATCTGAACTGATCATCAGAGCCGTGGGCTTCTTCTGTTCCGCGCAGTTTCGATCACTCCGCGCCATCCGCGGCGAATCCGGAACGGCGCGCGGAATCCAGGAAGAGGATCCGGCCGGTTGTGCCACACGGTAGCCGGCGGCCGGCCCAATGCCCGAATCGGTTCGCGTCGGATCGGTTGTCCTCGTCGGCCACGCCAATCGGGTCCCACTCGTTGAGCAGGTGCCGTAGGTCGTCGTGCGCGTCCGTTGCTGTCATGGCGGCAGGATGCCATGTCCGGCGCGCGCTCCTTCTCGGGCCGTCTCTGGGCCGTGGGAGGGGGCCCGAGGGCACTCGGAGGCGACCGACGGTGACAGGGGGACATGCGGTAGCCGTCTGCGAAACCCCAGGTCGGAGGCCCCGGACCAAACGCGTTTCCGCACAGGGGTGGCGGTACGGCAAGATGGGGTGTATCTGCCCACTGCCAGATTCAAGCTGCCGGACGGTTTCTCTTGGCTGAGTTCATTTACACCATGCGCAAGGCGCGCAAAGCGCACGGCGACAAGGTGATCCTCGACGACGTCACCCTGAACTTCCTGCCGGGGGCGAAGATCGGCGTCGTCGGTCCGAACGGTGCCGGTAAGTCGACCGTGCTGAAGATCATGGCCGGGCTGGAGCAGCCGTCCAACGGTGACGCCTTCATCTCTCCCGGCTACAGCGTCGGCATCCTGATGCAGGAGCCCACGCTCACGGAGGACAAGACGGTCCTGGAGAACGTCCAGGAGGGCGTTGCCGAGACCAAGGGCAAGCTCGACCGGTTCAACGAGATCGCCGAGCAGATGGCGACCGACTACTCGGACGCGCTGCTCGACGAGATGGGCAAGCTCCAGGAGGATCTGGACCACGCCAACGCGTGGGACCTCGACGCCCAGCTGGAGCAGGCCATGGACGCCCTGGGCTGCCCGCCCGGCGACTGGCAGGTCACCAACCTCTCCGGTGGCGAGAAGCGCCGCGTCGCGCTCTGCAAGCTGCTGCTGGAGGCCCCCGACCTGCTGCTCCTCGACGAGCCCACCAACCACCTGGACGCCGAGTCCGTGAACTGGCTGGAGCAGCACCTCGCCAAGTACGCGGGCACCGTCGTGGCCATCACCCACGACCGGTACTTCCTGGACAACGTCGCCGAGTGGATCCTCGAACTCGACCGCGGCCGCGCCTACCCGTACGAGGGCAACTACTCCACGTACCTGGAGACCAAGCAGACCCGTCTGAAGGTCGAGGGGCAGAAGGACGCCAAGCGCGCCAAGCGCCTCAAGGAGGAGCTGGAGTGGGTCCGCTCCAACGCCAAGGGGCGGCAGGCCAAGTCCAAGGCGCGTCTGGCCCGCTACGAGGAGATGGCCGCCGAGGCGGAGAAGATGCGGAAGCTGGACTTCGAGGAGATCCAGATCCCGCCGGGCCCGCGGCTCGGCAGCATCGTCGTCGAGGTCAACAACCTCAACAAGGCCTTCGGCGACAAGGTCCTCATCGACGACCTCAGCTTCACGCTGCCGCGTAACGGGATCGTCGGCGTCATCGGCCCCAACGGCGCCGGCAAGACCACCCTCTTCAAGATGATCCAGGGCCTGGAGGCCCCCGACTCCGGCACGATCAAGGTCGGCGACACCGTCAAGATCTCGTACGTCGACCAGAGCCGCGAGAACATCGACCCGAAGAAGACCCTGTGGGCCGTGGTCAGCGATGAGCTGGACTACATCAACGTGGGCCAGGTCGAGATGCCGTCGCGGGCGTATGTCTCCGCCTTCGGCTTCAAGGGGCCGGACCAGCAGAAGCCGGCCGGTGTGCTCTCCGGCGGTGAGCGCAACCGCCTCAACCTCGCGCTCACCCTCAAGCAGGGCGGCAACCTGCTGCTCCTCGACGAGCCGACCAACGACCTCGACGTCGAGACCCTCTCCAGCCTGGAGAACGCGCTGCTGGAGTTCCCCGGCTGCGCCGTGGTCGTCTCCCACGACCGGTGGTTCCTCGACCGCGTCGCGACGCACATCCTCGCCTACGAGGGTGATTCCAAGTGGTTCTGGTTCGAGGGCAACTTCGAGTCGTACGAGAAGAACAAGATCGAGCGACTGGGTCCGGACGCCGCTCGTCCGCACCGCGCCACCTACAAGAAGCTGACCCGGGGCTGATCTCTTGCGGCACATCTACCGCTGCCCACTGCGCTGGGCGGACATGGACGCGTACGGCCACGTCAACAACGTGGTCTTCCTCCGGTACCTGGAGGAAGCCCGTATCGACTTCCTGTTCCGCCCGGACAAGGAGTTCAAGCAGGGGTCCGTGGTGGCGCGGCATGAGATCGACTACAAGCGGCAGCTCGTCCACCGGCACGCGCCGGTGGACATCGAGCTGTGGGTCACGGAGATCAGGGCCGCCTCCTTCACCCTCACCTACGAGGTGAAGGACGGCAAGCAGCTCTACGTCCGGGCCTCGACGGTGATCGTGCCGTTCGACTTCGAGGCGCAGCGCCCGCGCAGGATCACCGCGGAGGAACGCGAGTTCCTCGAAAGCTACACGGATGACCAGGAGGAGGCCGTCGCCGCATGACGGTGCTCCACCTCGCCGACGAGGGGGAGGCGGCGGACCTCGCGGCCTTCCTCTCCCGGCTGCTCCACTACGACCGTGGAGCAGCGGTACGCCTGCAGGCCGCGGGCACCGCACTCGCCGTCTTCGGCCGGCCGCCGTCCTTCGAGGTGCTGGCGATCCGGGCGGTACGGCTGGCCAAGCCGTACGAGGACGGGCTGGACGTCACCCTCGACGTGACCGTGTCCGCGGGTGAGCTGCTGGACTCCGTGGACGAGACGGCGGCCACGGCGGCCGTTCCGCGAGCGGTCACCGGGCCGCCGTGGGCAGGGGTGCTGCCGCCGCGCGGCGGCTGGCGGGTGGAGCGGGGACTTCCGGCGGCGCAGAGCCTGCGGGCGGTGGTCGCCGCCGTGGTGAGCGAATTCCGGTCCCGGACGGAGGAACTGCCGCCGGAGGGCCGTACCCGGGCCGAACTCGACCGGATAGGGCGCGAGATCTGGTCCCGGACCGTCGGGAACACCCCGCTGCCCGTGCGGGCCGTGCACGCCGCCCAGTCCCTGGGATTCCTGCGCCCGGCCACCGCGACGGAGGAGCTGGCGCTCTTCTCTTCGGGTGCCTGGCTGCGGCTGCGCACGCCCTACGGCTCGATCGCCGTGCGCCAGGCCGGACTCGGGATGCTGGGCGTCAGCGTGCGCTGACGCCCCTCGGCGCGCAGCGGGCCGTCTCAGCCCTCCGTGTTCACCATCGAGGCCGCCGCGTACGTGAGGTACTTCCACAGCGTGTGTTCGTGTTCCTCGGACAGGCCCAGCTCGTCGACGGCGTCCCGCATGTGCTTCAGCCACGCGTCGTGCGCGGCCCGGTCGACGGCGAAGGGGGCGTGACGCATGCGCAGGCGGGGGTGGCCCCGGTTCTCGCTGTACGTCGTCGGGCCGCCCCAGTACTGGATCAGGAACAGCGTGAAGCGCTCCTCGGCGGGGCCGAGGTCCTCCTCGGGGTACATCGGCCGCAGGGTCGGGTCCTGGGCGACTCCCTCGTAGAAACGGTGGACCAGGCGGCGGAAGGTCTCCTCCCCGCCGACCTGCTCGTAGAAGGTCTGCTCCTGAAGCGTGCCGCGCCGAATCTCATTCACCCGTCCATCGTCTCAGACGCGGGGGACGAGGACTTGAGGCTTAGGACCAGCCACCCGCCGGGCCCGGGTACTCGCCTCGCACTGTGAACCGCAGCACAGTGGACACATGGGCGCGCACGCACTGGACAAGGACCTGGAGGCCGTCGCCGCCGCGGCACGGGCCGCGCTGGTGCGGGAGATCGACGCGAGCGGGGCGTGGGCCGCGGACCCGGTGTGGCGGGACGCCTTCGCGGCGGTCCCCCGGCACCTCTTCGTGCCGTACTACTACGTGGGCGTCCGGGGCGGCTACGCGCGGCGCTGGGGCGAGAGCCCCGACCCGCAGGCCCGGGAACGCTGGATGCGCGGCGCCTACGAGGACACCCCGCTGGCGACCCGGATGCGGGACGGGGAGCTGCTCTCGTCCAGCAGCCAGCCCTCGCTGATGGCGCTGATGCTGACCGAGCTGCGGGTGGCGGACGGCGACCGGGTGCTGGAGATCGGCGCGGGCACCGGCTACAACGCGGCGCTGCTCGCGCACCGGCTCGGCGCCGGCGACCTCGTCACCAGCGTCGATCTGGAGCCGGAGATCACCGAGTCGGCCCGCCGGCATCTGGACGCCGCCGGGTACCGCCCGGTGGTCGTCACCGGTGACGGGGCGCGCGGGGTACCCGAGCGCGCCCCCTTCGACCGGATCATCGCGACCTGCACCCTGGCGTCGGTCCCGCCCGCCTGGCTCGCCCAGTGCCGTCCCGGCGGCCGGATCCTGACACCGCTCGCCACCGGCCTGATCGTGCTGACCGTGCGCGACGCCGGGTACGCCGAGGGGCACTTCCTGAAGACGCCCGCGTTCTTCGTCCCGCTGCGCGGCGCCGGTCGGCCCGAGCAGGAGCCGGCGCCGCCCGGGGCGGTGCCGCGCCGGGGACGGGAGCACGAACTGTTCCGGTTCCTGCTCGCCCTCACCCGGGGGAGCCTCGATCCGCGGGACGCGTACGCGCTGTGGGAGCGCGAGGGGCGGCCCGGTCGGGAGCGGTACGGCATCACCGTCGGCGGCGGACGCGAGTGGGCGTGGCTGGACGAGCCGGAGGGGCCGTACGTCTGGCCCCTCCCGGCCTGAACCGCCGTCCCGCCCGGCTGACTCAGCCGCGGCGGATCGTGATCGTCGTCCAGGCGCCCACGTGCACGCGGTCGCCGTCCTGGAGCTGCACCGGCACGAAGGGCTGGATCGGGTCCTCCGAGCCGTTCACCGTCGTGCCGTTCGTCGAGTTCTGGTCGACGACCGCCCAGCTGCCGTCCGGCTGCTGCACCAGCACGGCGTGCTGGTGCGAGACGCCCGGGTCCTCCGGCGGCACCGCCAGATCGATGTCGGGGGTGTCGCCGGTGGAGTGCCGGCGGCGCCCGATGGTGACCTGGTTGCCGGTGAGCGTGCGCTGCTGCTCCGGGGAGTACGCGGGCAGGTTCAGGCCCGCCGCCTCGGGGCCGGAGCGGTGCATCATCGCCATGAAGTACTCACGGTCCGGGCCGATGGTCGCCGTCCAGGTCGCGGGCCGCTGCGGGGGGCCGGGCGGGGGCGCGGACTGGGCACCGGGGTGCGGGTAGCCGTAGCCGCCCTGCTGACCGGGGCCACCGGGCTGACCCGGACCACCGGGGCCGGTGGACGGCGGGGAGAGCACCCAGTCGTCGTCACCGCCGCCGAAGGACGGGCCACCCTGCTGCGGCCGGCCCGTCTCCTGCGGGTACGCGGGCGGGGCGGGCGGGCCGGACCGGTGGAAGGCCTGCGGTGCGCCCGGATGCGTACCCGGACCGCCGGGACCACCCGGGCCACCGGGACCGCCGGGACCGTTCGGCGTCGGACCGGGCGGCGGCGGAACCGCCCGCGACGGGTCGCCACCGAAGCCGGGAGGGCCGGGGCGCTCACCGAATCCCGAGGGGCCGGGGCCGCCGGGCTGCTCGCCGAACGCAGGCGGACCGGAGGGACCAGGCCCGCCGGGGCGTTCGCCGAATGCCGGCGGGCCGGAAGGACCACGGCCGCCGGGCTGCTCGCCGAAGGCCGGCGGGCCGGAAGGACCACGGCCCCCGGGGCGCTCGCCGAATGCCGAAGGGCCGGAGGGACCAGGCCCGCCAGGGCGCTCGCCGAAGGCCGACGGACCGGAAGGACCGGGGCCGCCGGGGCGCTCGCCGAATGCCGAAGGGCCGGAGGGGCCGGGGCCGCCGGGCTGCTCGCCGAATGCCGGCGGGCCGGAAGGACCCGGGCCACCGGGCCGCTCGCCGCCGAATCCGGGCGGGCCCGAAGGACCAGGCCGCTCCGAGCCGAACCCACCAGGCCCGGAAGCCCCCGTGGGTCCCCCGGGCTCGGCGCCGAACGGCGGTCCCGGCGGGATCGGCTCGGCCGGGCGGTTCATCTGCGACGGACGCGAGCTCTGGTACTCGTACGAGTCACCGCCCCCGAACGACGGCGGCGGACCGGACGGCCGCTGGAACTGCGGGGCCGACGGGCGCGGCGCCGCCGGGGTGTACGAGGTCGCGGTGTTGGTCAGGAAGTTCCACCGGCACTCCTCGCAGAACGGCGCACCGCCCTCGCGGGGCGTGCGGCACTGCGGGCACAGCTCGGAGGGCGCGCCGGGCCGGCCGGCGTTCGGCCCGCCCGACGGGCCGGGGCCGCCGGGCGGCGGCGGGAAGCCGTAGCCACCACCCGGGGGCGGCGGCGGAGGGGGCGGAGGCACGGCACCCGCCATGCGGTGACCGCAGACCTCGCACCAGTCGTCGGAACCCGACTGGTGTCCGTTCGGGCAGGTCGGCATGTCGGCGCTTCCCCCTCTCCTGTTCCGGCCGTTTTCGACCGGATTTCTCCAACCCCGGGGGGTCGGGCTCGCTTTGTTTCAGGTCACTTCTTTACACGAACAGTCTTTGTCGACCGAGTTTCGAGCGTCATCTCGTCGGCCTCCGCGACCTTTGCCTTCAGTCGCACAGTACCTGTCGCCGCGTCGACCACGTCCACCACCTTCGCAAGGAGTTTCGCGGTATCGGCGTTCCCGGAGGCCCCGGCGAGCTGAACGGCGCGGCCCAGTTTGGCCGTTGCGCCATCAATGTCTCCCGATTTGCGCAGATCCAGCCCCTGTTGGATGACCTGTGCCAGTTCGGCCTGGCCGGTGTAGTGGGCGACCTGAGGGTTGATCGACGTCGAGGCGACCATGTCGTCGGTCCACACGGCCCGTACCAGGCCCTGGGCGCCCAGGTTCTGGGCGGTGCCGTCGGGGTGCGGAATCACCAGCGAGAGGCGGGCGGCGAGCATCTCCTGGCCGAGGTGTGCGGCCGGGACCTCGACGCAGACGTGGTAGTCACGGGACTCGTCGCCCCAGGAACCGGTGGGGTAGTCCCCGGCACGCGGGCCCGCCTCGGTGCGACGGCCGGTCAAGTCCTCGACGGCGGGGGCGACTTGCTTGACGAACTTGATCATCGTGCCGACCGGGGTCCACAGCCGCAGGGCGACGTCCGCGACCTCCTTGCCCATCGCCGTCTCCATCATCCGCGTGAAGTCTGCGGCGAGGCCCGCCGGATCGGCGACGATGTCGGCGGTGCCGAGCAGGGCGGAGGCGATGCCTGTGACTTCTTTCACTTCCCAGTCGGTGCCCACGCCCCGTGCGTCGCAGGTGAAACGCCCGGCGACGGCCTCCAGCGAGGCCCTGAGGTCCTGCGGCGACTCGTGCTCGTTGCGGCCGTCGGTGAGCACGATGCCGTGCCGGATCGCGACGTCCGCCGAGGAGAGCAGGCGGTCGGCGAGCCGTAGCCAGGTCCCGATCGCCGTGCCCCCGCCGGCGGTGAGCCTGCGCAGGGCCTGCTTGGCCTGGTCGCGGGTGGTGGCGTCGGCGACGGCGAGCCGCCCGCCGCCCGGATAGACCTCCTTGGCGACGTGCGTGCCGCCGATCACCGCGAAGTGCACACCGTCGCGCAGGGTGTCGATCGCGGCGGCCGTGGCGTCCCGCGCGTTGCGCATCTTGGTCGGCGGGTAGTCCATCGAGCCCGAGCAGTCGACCATGATCGCCACGGCCGCGGACGGGCCCTGCCCCGGCGAGTAGAGGTGAGGCGCCGCCACGGCGCTCCCGACGGTGCCGCCGCCGGTCGCGGTCACCGTGACGATCGCGTTGACCTCCCGGCCGCCCTCCGGGAGGTACTCGTTCTGGTACACGTCCACCGAGAACTGCGGCACGTTCGATTTCGAGAAATTGGCCATACGTTCTCAAATCCCCCTTGAACGCCCCACGGGAGGTGGGGCGACGACGGAATTGCGGACCGGTCCCCTCCGGTCCGCCCAGCCTTCCCAGGCCTCCGCGCGCGGCCTCAGGCCGATCCTGCCCCCTGCGACGGGGCCGGGAACGGCACGACGGCCACTGTTACGTTGTCGTGGCCCCCGCCGTCCAGGGCGTGCCCGACGAGGACCCGCGCGCCGTGCAGCGGGCGTACGGCAGCGTCGGCCGGGAGGACGCCGGCCATCTCCTCGGCCGCCTCCGCGTAGTTCCACAGGCCGTCCGTGCACACGACCACCACGCCTGGGCGGTCCGGCTTGAAGGAGGCCGTGTGCGGCTCGAGTTCGTAGGCGTCCGCGCCGAGCCAGCCGGTGATGGCGTGGGCGCGCTCGTCGGCGTACGCCTCGGCCTCGCTCATCAGGCCCGCGGCGACCATCTGCGCGGCCCAGGAGTCGTCCTCGGTGAGGCGGGCGGCCGGGGCGCCGCGGTCCACCGGCACCCAGTAGACGCGGCTGTCGCCGACCCAGCCGACCACCAGCAGACCGGCGGTCACGACCGCGCCGACCAGGGTGCAGGCGGGGGCGTTCTGGTGCGGCTGGTGCTCGCGGGCCGTGGCGGGTTCCCGGGCCAGCGCGTCGACCGCGTGCGAGGCGGCGACGATCGCGTCGTGCATGGCCTGCTGCGGGTGCGTGCCGAGCGGCAGGGCCGCCAGCAGCGAAGCGCTGGCCGCGCGGGAGGCGGCCAGGGAGGCGTCGTCCGGGCGGGTCGCCGAGGACACGCCGTCGCACACGATGGCGACCAGCGCCTCGGAGCCGTCGGGCAGGGCGGTGCGGCCGATGCCGAAGGCGTCCTCGTTGCGGTGGTGGCGCAGGCCGCGGTCGCTGACCGCGGCCATCGGGCCGGACTCCTGCTCCATGTGGTCGCGTTCGCGTGGCTGGGCGTGGCCGCAGTTCTCGCAGTAGCCGTCGTGGTCGACACGGCCCGCGCGGCAGGCCACGCACACCGTCGGGGGGTCGGCGGGTGCGGCGAGGTCGGCGGTGACGCGCGGGTCCGGGGCCTGGAGGGGGTACTCCTCGGGCTCCGGGCCCCCGTCGAAGCGCACGCCCGTCGCGGAGTGGCCGGGGGCGGCCGGGGGCAGGGGGGCGCCGCCCGGGTCCGTGCCAGGCAGGTCCGCCGGCGGCTGCGCCGCGGGGGGCGTGCCGGAGCCGCCCGGGTCGGCCTGTGCGGCCCCCGAGCCGTTCATGGCGAGGGTCGGGCTGTCGTCCGGCCGTGGCGGCACGGCGGACAGGTCGTATCCGCACGCACCGCAGAAACGGTCACCCGACTCGAGCGGTTCCTCGCAGCTCGGGCAGGCGGACAGCTGGGGCATCTGCGACATCAACTACACCCATGTCCGGGGGCGGTAACGGTTGGCACGTTCCACCAGGTCGATCCTCTCCTCGCCGCCCCGCGCCAGGCGGGCCAGCGTGCGGTACGAACGCTCCAGGCCGAAACGCAGCCCGCGTTCGTCCAGGCCGCTGCCGAGCAGCGTCCGTCCCCCGGCGGTGGGAGGAACGGAACCCTGGCCCCCGGAGAGTATCCAGTCCAGGGCACTGCCGAGCACTTCCGTGGCCAACTGCTCCCGCCGGGTCGGGTCCAGACCGTACGAGTCCAGTGCCTCGACCTGCCCGGCGGCGGCGGTCAGATCCTCCAGGAAGGGTACGTCGCCGGCGGCGGCCGTACGCTGCCGGAGCCGGGCCCGCACCGCGGCCACCCGGGCGGCCGTGTAGTGGATGGACGACTCCGGCACCGACTCCAGGGTACGCACGGCGCCGCTCCGGTCGCCGGTGGCGAGCTGGACGCGGGCCAGACCGAACGCGGCGCTCACGAAGCTCGGGTCGGTCGCCCACACCAGGCGGTAGTACTCGGCGGCGTTGTCCAGCTGGCCGAGCACCTCGGCGCACAGGCCGAGGGCCAGCTTGGGGGCCGTCTCACCGGGGAAGGCGTCGTAGATCGCGTCGAAGGCGAGGGCGGCGCCCTCGTGGTCGCCGGTGGCCAGCGCGGCCACCCCGCGGTACCAGACGACCCGCCAGTCGTCGGGGCGCTCCTCCTCCAGCGCGCGCAGGGCGTCCAGCGCGGCCGCGGAGTCGTCGTTCTCCAGCCACGCCCGGATCTGTCGCAGCCGGGCCTCCACCGAGGGCGCGGGCGCGGCGGCGAGCGCGCTGAGCAGCTCGGCCGGCGCGGTGGCCATGAGCCCGGCCAGGAATCCGGCGTTCGGGTCGGCGGGGTCGACGCGGGGCACGGCCAGGGCGAGGGCGGCGGGACCGGTGCCTACGGGCTTGACGAGGCCGGCTCCGCCGGTGAGGGCGTGCAGGGCGCCACCGGACGGGAGCGGCGCCCCGTCGCCGGTCGCCGTACCGGGCGCGGCCCGGCGCGCGGGCACCACGCGTGCCCCCAGCCGTGACACGTCGCCCGCCAGCCGGGGGAACAACTCCGTGTCCGTCACCCGCAGTTCCGGCCCGAACAGCGTCGACAGCGCGGGCCGCGCCCGGCCCGTCTGCAGGGACACGACCTCCCGCAGCACGCCGGTCAGCTGCTCCGACATCTCCTGTGCGGAGGCGAACCGGCGGGCCGGGTCGGGGTCGGTGGCGCGGACCAGAAGCCGGTAGAACGACTCGTACTGCCGGAAGACCTCGATGTTGTCGGGGTCGGGCAGGGAGTCGGCGAAGACGTTCGTGTAGCCCTGGAAGTCGAAGGTCAGGACGGCGAGCGTGCGGCCCACCGTGTAGAGGTCGGAGGCCACCGACGGGCCGGCCTCCGCGACCTCCGGCGCCTGGTAGCCCACCGTGCCGTAGATCGCCGACTCGTCGTCGTCCATGCGGCGCACGGCGCCCATGTCGATCAACTTGAGCTGGTCCTCGGTCTGGATGGCGTTGTCGACCTTGAAGTCGCAGTAGAGCAGGTTGCGGCTGTGCAGGTGGTCGAGGGCCTCCAGCGCCTCGATCCCGTACGCGCACGCCTGCTCCACCGGCAGCGGGTCGCGCCGTCCTGAGGGCGTACGGCGGGCGTTGGCGATCTCCTTGAGGGACTTGCCGCCGACGTACTCCATGACGATGTACCCGTCGAGGGAGCCCGTGCGCTGGTCGAGGTGCTCGACGAAGTTGTAGATCCGCACGATGTTGGCGTGCTCGATCTCCGCGAGGAAGCGCCGCTCGGAGATCGCGGCGGCCATCGCGTCCTGGTCCCCGGTGTCCAGCAGGCCCTTGAGCACCACCCACCGGTCCGAGACCGCTCGGTCGACGGCGAGGTAGACCCAGCCCAGCCCGCCGTGCGCGAGGCACCCCGCCACCTCGTACTGGCCGTGCACGATGTCACCGGACGTCAGCTTCGGCACGAACGAGTACGGGTTGCCGCACTTGGTGCAGAAGCCCTCCGTGCGCCCGGAGCGGTCACCGCGGGCGCGGCCCACCGGTGCCCCGCAGTCCGAGCGCGAGCAGAACCGCTTGCGCTCGGGGACCTCCGGGTTCTCCAGGACCATCGAGCGCGGGTCGGGCCGCGGCACCTGCGGCACCTGCACCAGGCCCGCGCCCAGCCGCCCCCGGGTCGAGGAACCGGACGTGGAGCCGGAGCTGCGCACCGACACCGAGCGGTTCGAGGAGCGGCCCGACAGCGCCCGGGAGAGCCGCCCCGACACCGAGCGGCGAGACTTCGAGGACTGCGACGACGTACGGGAACTGCCGCGGGAGGTGGAGCGGGAACCGACGCTCGCCGCCGAGCCCCTGCCGCCGCCTGTGACGCCGGTCGGCGGGGAGCCGACCATGCCGTTCGCGGACACCACCGGCGCCAGGCCGCAGGTGTCGCAGTAGAGCTCGCCGCCGCCGACGTCCTCGTAGGCGCCCTCGCAGCCCGGACGCTGGCAGCTCCGCTGTGCCTGACTCATGAGGACGGCTCCCCCCTGCGGTCCTGGAACTCCGGCGGACCGCTCTGCTGAGGCACCCGGGGCGCGGTGCCGAGCACTTCGGCCGCCGCGTGCTGGAAGCGCAGCACGGCCTGCTCGGCGACCCGCAGATCGCAGGGCGCGCTCCACAGCATGCGGCGCGCCGCGTCGTAGCGCTCCATCAGCAGCGGGTCCTCCGCCAGTCCGTGCCGGGCGATCTTCGCCTTGTACGCGTCGAGCCGGCCGCGCAGCTCGGCGCGGACGGCGAGCGGCGCGGTGACCGCGGTCAGCGACTCGCGGGCCCGCAGCAGTTCGTCCTCCGCCTTCTGCTCAAGGGACTCCAGGAGCGGGGACAGGCGGTGCCACTGGGCGTGCCTGCGGTACTCGGCGGCCGTCGCCAGCTGCTCCTGCAACGCGGTCGGCGGCCCGCTGACCACCGGCACCTCCGTGGCGGCGATCTTCGCGAGCACCTCCCCGCGCGCGATGCGCGCCTCGGCGAGGGTGCGGTCCGCGCGCGAGAGCACGTCGCGCAGCCGCACCAGCCGCTGCTCGGCGTCCTTGCGGACGGCGAGCACGGCGTCGATCTCCCGGCGCACCTCCTCCAGGGCGCGCGCCTCCCGGTCGTACACCGTGGTGTCCGGTCTGCCGCCGCCGGGTGCCGAACTGCCCTCGGCGCGCTGCCAGTACGCGAGCGGGTCGGAGACCACCTGCTCGCGCAGCCGGGTCAGGGTGCGGGTGATGCGCTCCAGGTCGTCCCCGGCGGGGTGCTCGCCGGGGCGTACGCCGACGGAGTGCGCCAGCTTGCGGGTGCGCTGGAGTTCGGCGGCGAGTAAATCGATCCGGGCGGGCAGCGCCGACCAGACCGCGTCGGAGGCCACGACCACGTCCAGCGACCTGGCGTACAGCTCGTTCATCCGGTCCACGAGCGTGACCAGCGTGAACCTCTCGCTGAGCTTGCCCGCGCCGTGCAGCGTCGGCGCGTTCGCCGTCGCGGCGGCGCCGCCGGCGACCGTGACGGACTCGCCGCGCAGCAGGTCGGTCAGGTCCACCAGGTCCTCGCGGCTGGACCAGCGGCGCCGGGCGCGGATGTCACGGGCGGAGCGCAGCGCGTCGCTGTACGCGTCGAAGTACGCCCACAGCAGGGAGATCGACGCCTCCGTCGCCGCCCAGCGCTCCTTGGTCGTGCCGGTGAGCTCGGCGCCTTCGAGGAGCCGGCGGCCCGCGTGGTCCTGGAGGGCGAACAGCGAGGTCTCGATCGCCTCGTGCTCCGCGCCGAGCCGCGCCAGCGCACGGTCCACCTCGTCCCGGTCCATCACCGGACCGGAGGCTCCCGTGACGCCCATCGATCACCTCTCGTCTGCTGGTCTGTGCTGTCGGTTCGCTGCCTGCCGGTCACCTGTAGCGCGGCGTCGGCGGGGTCGCCGACTCGGAGTCCCTACCCAGCGTCGGGGACAGCCACTTGTCGTACGAGGCCTTCCAGCCGCCGTCCGTGCGGTAGTCGGCCAGTATGCGGTTGACCCGGCGTACCAGATCGTCGGCGTCCTTCTTCATCGCCACGCCGTAGTACTCCGTGGTGAACCGGTCGCCCTTCAGCTCCACCGTCGGATCCTGCGCGGCCTGGCTGGCGGCGAGCGCGCCGTCCGTCACCACCGCGTCCACCTCGCCGAGTTGGAGGCGGACCAGGCAGTCGAGCTGGTTGGGCACGGTGGTGGAGATGTCGGCGGAGGCGGGCAGCTTGCCGGACTTCCGGTCCGCCGCCAGGTTGTCGTACGCCGTCGAACCAGCCGCCGAGCAGATCCGCTTGCCGGCGAGTGTGTCGTCGTAGCCCTTGATCGTCGAGGAGTTGGGTGCGAGGACCTGCTGGCCGGTGAGGAAGTACGGCGCGGAGAAGGCGACGTCCTCCAGTCGGGAGCAGGTGATGGTCATGGTGCGCACCACCATGTCGACCTGGCCGCTCTGGATCGCGGGGATGCGCTGGTTGGTGGGGATGGCCTTGAACCGGATGCGGTCCGGGGCGCCGAGCAGCTCCTGTGCGATCCGGCGGGCCAGATCGATGTCGAAGCCCTCCAACTCGACGTCCCGCTCGGCGGAGTTGGGGTCGCGGTAGCCCCAGCGGTAGCTGTTCTGGTCCACGCCGACCGAGACATAGCCGCGCTGCTTGACGGCCGCGATCGTGTCACCCTCCGCGCTCGACGGGGCAAGGCTTTGGTCCTGGGGGTTCTCGCACGTCTCGGCCTTCGCCTGCCGGCCGTCGGCCACGCCGGAGCCGCCGACGCCCGTGCTGCCGTCGCCGCCCGGGTGCGTGTGCGGCAGCAGCAGCACGAAGACCACCGCGAGGGCGCAGACGACCGCCATGGCGCCCACGCCGCCCCAGCCCTTCAGGCTGGCCCGCAAACGTCGTGCATGCATCGTCACGCCCCCTTTCACCGGTACTCCGAAAGCCTGCGGCCGATGCCCAGCAAGGCGCCCGCCGCGCCCAGCACCGCGAGCAGGGCCGCGCCGGCCGGCAGACCGGTCATGGCGTTCCGGCCGGCGCCCGCGGCCTGTTCGAACTCCAGCTTCTCGTGCTTCAGGGCAGTTTCCAGGCTGCGGTCGACGCTGTCGAAGCACTCGCCGGTCGGTTCGTCGCCCTTCGCGCCGATGATCTTGCTGAGCGCCGCCTGGTAGTCACCCGCGTCGTCGGCGTCGCGGGCCTGCTGGTGCCGCTCCTGCCAGATGTCCATGCTGCCCGCGGCGGTCCGCACGGGCTGCTCGCCCGCCTGGTCGTCGGCGAGGGTCTTCGCGGCGGCGAGACCGGCGGCGAGGTCCTTCATCGACGCCTGGAAGGCCACGTCGAACTTGTCCTTGAACTCGCCGCCCACCTCGACCGTCTCCGCGCCCCGGCTGACCAGTGTGAGGTTCTCGTTGCCCCGGGCCTTCAGGGAGGCGATGCGGGCGTCGTGCAGGACGTTCAGGGAGCGGACGCCGTGGTCGTAGGAGTCGTTCAGGCCGGCTCGGGCCACGCTGTGGCCGACGAGCAGCCACAGCAGCACCACCGTCGTGGCGGCCGTGGCGGCGACCAGGCCGTGGTTCAGGACCCGGTTCGTCCGGGCGTACGAGCGGTGCTGCGCCCAGGCGAGGGAGGCCAGGGCGAGGAGCCCGAGCACGATCGCCGCCCAGGGGTAGGGCGTCGCGTGCGCGTAGTCGCCGCGCAGCCGCTCGTTCTCCGTCGTGTAGAGGTCCTCGGCCGCGGGGAGCATCTCGGTCTGCATCGTGTCGTTGGCGTACCGCAGGTAGGCGCCGCCGAGCGGATAGCCCTGGCGGTTGTTGGCGCGGGCGCGCTCGATGAGGCCCTTGTACTCCGGCAGGAGCCGGTTGAGCTTCGCGATCGTCCGAGCCGAACGGGAGTTCTGTTCGGAGTTGCTGGCGGCCAGGACGAGCTTCTCGGCCGCCGTGCGGATGTCCTTCTCGTAGCGTTCGCGGGACGCCTTCGTCTCCTGGCCGCCGGCCAGGAAGCCGCTGGAGGCGGCCGTGTTGGCGTCGGCGAGGGAGCGGTAGATGTCGGCGGCGGCGGAGCTGAGCGGCTGGCTGTTGTTCAGCACGTCGTCGGCGGCGGCAGCACGGTCGTTCGCCTGCCAGGCCGACACGGCGCCGAAGGCGACCACCAGCAGGGCGAGGACCGCGCCGATGATGCGCAGCCGGCCCGGCTCGGTGGTCGCGGCGGCGCGCAGCTGGTCCACGCCCTCCGCGAACGCCGTACGGCGGGGCGGGGCGAGCGCGCCGGGTGCCGGTCCGGGGGCGGGGCGTGCGAGGGAGGGTTGCTGAGGTGGCACCGTGGGCGGAGTGGGCACGCCCGGTGCCGGTGGCGCCGCGCTGCTCCTGGGCGGTTGTGTCACTCCTGACCTCCCCCGTGGTCATCCGTCGCCGCAAGTATCGCTGCCCGGACCGGCATCCGCACCGGCCTTGCGTGGATCTTGGTTGATCCCGATTCTCGCAGCACCCCCTGCCCATGAATACGCCGGTGGAATCGGTTCGGTTCCCGTGGCCCCGGTGACACCGCGCGCCCCCCGCGCGCGCCCTTCAGCCCTCGAAGTGGGCCCGCACCCGCTCCCGCACCCCGGCCGCCACCAGCCCCAGCCGGTCCAGGCCCAGCAGGGCCGCACCCAGGACCGGGCTCGCCGTCACCACCTGGGGCACCGCCTTCGGGGCCCGCGCCGCCAGCAGGTCGCGGATCCCGTCGTCGAGTTGGGGATGCCGGGCCGCCAGCACACTGCCCCCCAGCAGGACCGGCGTCTCCTCGTGCAGCAGGTCCAGCCGGGACAGGGCGACCGTCGCCATGCTCACGACCTCCTCGGCGAGCCGGTCGACGAGGGCGCGGGCGACCGGATCGCCGTCGGCGGCCGTGGCGAAGAGGACCGGCGCCAGCTCGTGCCGCCGGCCGGGCGGCACGAGCTCCAGGTGCAGTGCCTCGATCAGCGCGTACATGGAGTCGAGCCCGAAGTGCGCGGGCAGGGTCCGTGCCAGCTCGGTCGGGCCGCCGCGCCCGTCCTCCGCGCGGGCCGCGTGGAACAGCGCCTCCTCGGCCAGTCCCCAGCCCCCGCCCCAGTCCCCGGAGACCCGCCCGATCGCCGGGAACCGCGCGGTGCGCCCGTCGGGCCGCATGCCCACGCAGTTGATGCCCGCCCCGCAGACCACGGCGACGCCGCGCGGTTCGCTCACCCCGGCCCGCAGGATCGCGAAGGTGTCGTTGCGGACGTCGACGGTGGCTCCCCACGCGCGCGCGTGCAGCGCGTCGGCCAACCGCTCCTCCTCCACGGGGAAGTCGGCGTTGGCGAGGCAGGCGGAGACGTGCGTGACGGAGCTGACGCCGGCCGTGGCGAACACCCGCTCCACCACCTCGGCGAGCACGTCCGTGGCCGCCTCGACCCCCACCGCCGGCGGCCGGAAGCCACCGCCCCGTGCGGTGCCGAGCACCCTCCCGTCGGCCGCCACCACCGCGACGTCCGTCTTGCTGTTGCCCGCGTCGACGGCGAGGACACGTGCGGTCAGGCCCACGCGAGATGCTCCCGGTTGTGTGCGATCAGCTGGTCGGTGAGGGTGTCGGCGTACTCGTACTGGCCGATGAGGGGATGCGCGAGGAGCGCCCTGAAGACCCGCTCCCGGCCGCCGCGCAGGGCCGCCTCCAGGGCCAGGTCCTCGTACGCCGTCACGCTTGCCATCAGGCCCGCGTACAGCGGGTCCACCGCGGCGACCGGCAGCGGCTCCGGGCCGCCGTGCGCGCCCACCGCCGCCTGCACCTCGATCACCGCGTCGTCCGGCAGGAAGGGCAGCGTGCCCCGGTTGTAGGTGTTCACCACCTGGTGCGGGCTCCCGGCGCCGCTCAGCAGCGCCGCCGCCAGGTCAACGGCCGCCTCCGAGTAGAAGGCACCGCCCCGCCTGGCCAGCAGCTCCGGCTTCTCGTCGAGTGCCGGATCGGCGTACATCCGCAGCAACTCCCCTTCCATGGCCGCCACTTCCTCGGCGCGTGAGGGTTTGGTGCGCAGCTCCCGGACGACCTCGTCGTGCGCGTAGTAGTAGCGCAGGTAGTACGACGGGACCACACCCAGGCGGTCCAGCAGGTCCCGCGGCAGCCGCAGGTCGGCGGCGACCGAGTCGCCGTGCTCCGCGAGCAGCTTGGGCAGCACGTCGTCGCCCCGGAAGCCGCCAAGGCGGACGCCGGTCTCCCAGGTGAGGTGGTTCAGGCCCACGTGGTCGAGGTGGATGTCGGCCGGGGCGAGTCCGAGCAGCGCCGCGAACTTACGCTGCAGGCCGATCGCCACGTTGCACAACCCGACCGCCTTGTGCCCGGCCTGGAGCAGGGCGCGGGTCACGATGCCGACCGGGTTGGTGAAGTCGATGATCCAGGCGTCCGGGTTGGTCCGCCGAACCCGCTCGGCGATGTCCAGCACCACCGGCACCGTGCGCAGCGCCTTCGCCAGGCCGCCCGCGCCGGTGGTCTCCTGGCCCACGCAGCCGCACTCCAGGGGCCAGGTCTCGTCCTGCTGCCGGGCCGCCTGCCCGCCGACGCGCAGCTGGAGCAGCACCGCGTCGGCACCCTCGACACCGGCGTCCAGGTCCGAGGTCGTCACGACCCGGCCGCTGTGGCCCTGCCGGGTGAGGATCCGCCGGGCCAGGCCGCCCACCAGCTCCAGCCGATCCGCGGCCGGGTCGACGAGCACCAGCTCCTCGACGGGCAGGGTGTCCCTCAGACGGGCGAAGCCGTCCACGAGTTCGGGCGTGTAGGTCGAACCGCCGCCGACCACGGTGAGTTTCATACGTCCAGTCAACCCTTCACTCCGGTGAGCGTGACGCCCTCGACGAACGCCTTCTGGGCGAAGAAGAACACGAGGATCACAGGGGCCATGACCAGCACGGTCGCGGCCATGGTGAGGTTCCAGTCGGTGTGGTGCGCGCCCTTGAACGACTCCAGCCCGTACGACAGCGTCCAGGCGCCGGGGTTCTCGGAGGCGTAGATCTGCGGGCCGAAGTAGTCGTTCCACGCGTAGAAGAACTGGAAAAGGGCCACGGCGGCCACGCCCGGCTTCGCCATCGGCAGGACGACCCTCAGCAGCGTCCTCAGTTCCCCGCAGCCGTCGACCCGCGCCGCGTCCAGGTACTCGTTCGGGATCGTCATGAGGAACTGGCGCAACAGGAAGATGGAGAACGCGTCCCCGAACGCCATCGGGATCAGCAGCGGCCACAGCGTGCCGGAGAGATCCAGCTGCTTCGCCCAGAACAGGTACATCGGGATGACGACGACCTGGGGCGGCAGCATCATCATCGAGATGACCAGCATCAGCGACAGGTGGCGGCCCCGGAAGCGGAACTTGGCCAGGGCGTACGCCACCGGGATCGACGACACCACGGTCAAGGCGGTGCCCAGACCGGCGTAGAGCAGGGTGTTGCGCCACCAGGTCAGGAAGCCCGGTGTGTCGAGGACCCGCTGGTAGTTGCCCCATTCCCAGGTGTCCGGGAGCAGATCGCGGCTCAGCGCCTGGCTGTCGCTCATCAGCGAGGTCAGCAGGACGAACACGAAGGGGAGTGTGAAGAACAGGGCGGCCGCGACGCCGAGCGCGTGGACGGCGATCCATTCGAGGAGGGCCCGCCGCCGTGCCACGGGCGCGCTCAGCACCACCGGCTTGTCGAGTACCTGGGTCATCAGTCACCTGCCTGGATGAGACCGCCCCGGCGCCGCATCAGCAGTGCGGTGAACGCCATCGACAGCGCGAACAGGACCAGGGCCACCACGCACGCCGCTCCGTAGTCGAATCGCTGGAAGCCGAGGTTGTAGACGAGCTGGGGGAGGGTGAGCGTCGACTTCTCCGGGTAGCCGGGCTCGAACTGGGTGCCGGCGCCCTGGATCACGCCCGACGCGACCTTTCCGGCGACCAGCGGCTGCGTGTAGTACTGCATGGTCTGGATCACGCCCGTGACCACCGCGAACATCACGATCGGCGAGATGTTCGGCAGCGTCACGAACCGGAACCGTTGCCACGCCGACGCGCCGTCCAGCTCCGCCGCCTCGTACTGGTCCTTCGGCACGTCGAGCAGGGCGGCCATGAAGATGACCATCAGGTCGCCGATGCCCCACAGGGCGAGCAGGGTGAGCGCCGGCTTGGACCAGGCGGGGTCGGCGAACCAGGCGGGGGCCGGTATGCCGACTCCCTCCAGGATCGAGTTGACCGGCCCGGTGCCGGGGTTGAGGAGGAAGGCGAAGGCCATGGTGGCGGCCACGGGCGGGGCGAGGTAGGGCAGGTAGAACAGGGTGCGGAAGACGCCCGTGCCGGTCCTGATCCTCGTGATGAGCAGGCCGACGCCGAGTCCGAAGACGACGCGGAGGGTGACCATGACCAGCACCAGCCACAGGGTGTTGCGCAGGGCCGGCCAGAAGAGCGGGTAGTGCTCGAAGACGTACGTCCAGTTCTGCGTTCCGCTCCAGGTCGGCGGCCGGAAGCCGTCGTAGCGCATGAACGAGAAGTAGACCGTCGAGAGCAGCGGATAGGCGAAGAAGACCGAGAAGCCGATCAGCCAGGGGGACAGAAAGGCCACGGTGCGCAGTGCTGATCTGCGGTGCTTGGCTGCCAGGGTGCTCATGGTGCGCCGCTACTTCGCCTGGGCGATGTCCGTGTCGATCTGCTGGGCGGTCTTCTCCAGGCCCGCCTTCAGATCGGTCGCCTTGCCGCTTTCGTAGTCGTAGCCGAACTGCTGGAGGGTCGTCAGGTACACACCGCCGTTGACGGAGGCCGGGGTGGTCGTGGAGTCCGGGTTCGCGGCGATCTCCAGGAACGTCTTGAAGCGCGGGTCGTACTTCAGCTTGGGCGACTTCAGGGCGGCGAGCGTGGAGGGCACGTTGTGGATGGCGTTGGAGAAGTTCACGACCGCGTCCGTGTCGGTGGTCATGTACTTCACCAACTCCCAGGCCGCGTTCTGCTTCTTGCTGGTGGCGGCGATTCCGGCGATGGTGCCGGTGATGTAGCCCTTGCCGTACTGGTCGGCCTGGTCGTCGGGCACGGGCAGCGGGGCGACGCCGATCTCGAAGCCGGGCTCGGCGTCCAGGGCCATGCCCAGGCGCCACTCGCCGTCGAGCTGCATGGCGACCTGGCCGGTGTGGAAGGGGTGCTTCGGGCCCCATTCGTCGCCGAGGGTGGCGCGGTAGGTCTCCAGCTTCCGGTAACCGCCGAGGGCGTCGACGAGCTGCTTCTGCAGCCTGAACCCGGCCTCGAACGCGGGGTCCTCGGCGACGTTGGACTTGCCGTCGCCGTCGAAGTACGTCGGGGAGAACTGGCCGAGGTAGTGCTCGGTGGTGGTCTCCCAGCCGTGGTAGTTCGGCATGAAGCCGAGCTGCTTGTACGAGTTGCCCTGCGGGACGGTCAGCTTCTTCGCCACGGACTCGAACTCGGACCAGGTCTTCGGCGGGGCCGCGATGCCGGCCTTCTCGAAGGCGGTCTTGTTGTAGTAGAGCCCGTACGCGTCACCCAGCAGCGGGACCGCACAGCGGTTGCCCTCGAACTGGGTGTACTCGTTCATCGCCTTCGGGAAGGTCTTCTCCGGGTCGATGTCCGACTTCTCGAAGAACGGGTTGAGGTCGACCAGCGCGCCCGAGGTGCAGAACCTGCCGACGTTGTTGGTGGTGAACGAGGAGATCACGTCCGGGGCGTTGCCGCCGCCCGCCCGAAGGGCCTGGTTGATCTTGTCGTCGGTCATGTTGCCGACGATCTTCACGTCGATGTTGGGGTGCGCCTTCTCGAAGCCGGCGATCAGCGCCTTCACGGCCGCGACCTCGGATGGGGCGCTCCAGGCGTGCCAGAAGGTGAGGGTGGTGGCCTGGGAGGGGTCGTCGTCCGCTCCGGAGGAGGGCTGGCCGGTACACGCGGTCGCGAGGAGGGCGGTGGCGGCGGTGAGGGCTATGGAGACGGTGACGTGCGTAGCCGCTTTTCGGGACTTTCCGGGCATGGCGAAGCCTCCCAGGGCAAGGGACGAGGAATGGGCTGGGTCGGGGGTGCTGCTCAGCGCGAGGTGTCGAAGACCTCGTCGCGGGTGGTGGCGAGGGCGCTCTCCAGGGCGCCGCGCAGGACGGGATGGTCGCGTACGTCCCCGAGGACGAGCCGGGGCCGGGCCGCCGCCAGCTCCGCCAGCTCGGCCTGCACCAGGGCGCGCAGGGTCTCGCCGCCGGAGGTGAGCGAGGTGCCGCTGAGGACGACGAGCTCGGGGTCGAGGACGGAGACGAGCGAGGCCAGACCGGTGGCGAGGCGCGTGGCGTAGGTGTGCAGGAGGCGGCGGTGGGGGTCGCCCTCGGCTCGGGGGCCGGCGCCGACGGCCTTGGCGCCGTCGTCCGCCGGGCCCGTACGGCGGCCGGGGAGCTGAAGGATTGATTTTTTGATCGATGACATTTTCGCTGACAATT
>NZ_JBFBJT010000068.1:0-38438 GCF_040686175.1 Streptomyces sp. NPDC086077
GACGCCACCGCGCGGCCCCTCGTCGACCGGCACCTTGGCGGCACCGCGTCCCGGGACCGGCGCGGCCTTGGCGTCACGGTCGTCACCCGCGGGCCCCGCGGACGCCATGGCCAGCGGCAGCGCCACCGCGCACGTCACGACGGCCGCGAGGGCGAGCAGGCGGAGGTTCATGAGGGGACGATAACGAGTGGGGCCGGGCGCCCGGTTCCGCGCGCGCCCGACACCCTCAGAACTCGGGTGCGCTCACACCCGTACGAGTGAGTGCGTCAACGACGGCGTCCACCACGGCCTCGACGTCGGGCACCCACGGCGCGGCCGAGCCGGGCAGCGGCGCGCGCTCCCAGTGGATCTGTCCCTGACCGGTCTCCGACGGCGGCAACGCGACATAGCCGCCCTCGCTGTGGAAGCGCAGCGAGCCGGGCACGAAGTCCTTCGCGTAGAGCAGTTCGCCCAGCTGTTCCATGGAGTACGGCCTGACGAGCACGGCCCAGCGGGTGCGGGAGGCGAGGACCGGGCCGAGGCGCATGCCCGTGCGGTCCAGCGCGGCCAGGGCGCGCGCCGCGGCGGGGGCCGGGAGGCTGACCGCGCAGGGCGCCGTGCCGCCGGTGGCCAGGATGATCGGCGCCGTGGGCCGGTTGGTCCACCACCAGCGCACCATGCGCTCGTCGGTGGTGGCCGCGAGGAGGCCGGGGTCGAAGGGGTGCGCTCCGGGCACCGTGCACTCCGGGTCCGGGCAGCCGCAGCGAGCCCGGCCCTGCGGGTCCGCCGTGACGCCCGGGAGTACGGGCCATTCCCATTCCGCCGCGAAGGTCAGGGCCGCGCTGAGCATTTCAGGCCTCCCGTCGTTCCGCCTGGTCAGGAGCCTGCGTCGCCTTCCGAGGATCTCGCGCATGAGCGCTCGTTCCTTTCCGTTGCACGCCTGGCAACACCGTGGTCCACATCACATCATGTGTCGATCACTTCACTGTGCGTACCTGTTGGCGCATCACATCCCGGCTTTCCAGCACGGGTAACCCCTATGGGCCGAGCGTGGGCTGTGTCCGCGCCCATACCGAGTCCATCAAACGGATGGGCGTGGCGTGGGGTGGCGAAGTGTGGCGTTTGCCGTCGCGCGTATTTCTCTTCGCCGCCGTCACGGGAGGATGGGGCTCGGTCGTCGGTGGCTAAGACGCCCGGCTCCGTCACCAGGTTCCGGGTGCCCCCAACCACCCCTGGCCTTCACCGAGTACGTACCCATCACGACCGCTGTGACGCTCCGTCGAGCAAGCCCAGTCGACCGCAATAACGCATTACCTTAAGCAGTTTTCAGCCAACTTCCGCTTTCCGCAAGAGATCCCGGGAGATCCGTCCCGGAACCACAACAAGCCCGTGGACACCAGGAATCCCAGCAGGACAATGCTGGACATCCCCTCACGAGTGCGTGTACATGTGGAGACACCGCTAGCGGCGCAAAATGACATGGGGGTTTGCGATGCTTCTCAGCAAAACGCACCGGTCGGAAAGCCGGACGCCATGAACGCCCCGCACCCTCCGAAAGTGGCTGGAATCGATTCTGCCGTTCCGCCCCCCACACACACTGTCGCGCCCTCCTCACCGGCCACCGCCGCCGTCACCACCGGCCCCGGTGCCCTCCTCCAGGATCGGCTCGCCGGCTGGGTCTCGGACCTCACCACGCTGCACGAACTCACCGAACGCCTGGCCCGTACGGGCACCCTGGCCGACGCGCTCCAGGAGCTGCTGCGTGCCGGAGCCGCCCTGGTGGGCGCCCGGCGCGGCCTGGTCGTACTGGAGCCGGCCGACGGTCTCGGCCCGTGCAGCACCATCGGTCTGGGCCTTGCCCAGGCGGATCTCGGACACATCGAGACCGTGCCGCGCGGTGCGATGCCGTACGGCGATCTGCTGGAGGCCCCGGTGGGGCCGCGGAGCGGTGTGCGGGAGATCGTCCGGCCCGATCTGTTCGCCGAGGACGGCCTCGACCCACGCCACCGCGAGGTGGCCCGCCGTCTCGGCTACGCCGCGAGCTACGCGCTGCCCCTGGCCAACGACGCCGCGGGCCGGCTCGGCGCCGCCGTGTGGCTCTACGACGAACCCGCCGAGCCGGTCGAGCGGCAGCGCCATCTTGCCGGTCTGTACGCCCGGTACGCCGGCGAGCACCTCGCCCGGCTGCTGGAGGTCGAGCGCACGCGCGCGTGCATGACGACCATCTCCGAGGAACTGCTCCCCTCCCGGCTCCCCCGCGTCTCCGGCGTACAGCTCGCCGCCCGGCACCGCACCGGCCCGCGCGGCGGCGGCGACTGGTACGACGCGCTGCCACTGCCGGACGCGGCCCTGGGTCTCGCCGTCGGCTCCGTCACCGGGTCGGGGCCCAGCGCGGTCGCCGCGATGGGACGGCTGCGGGCGTCCTTGCGCGCGTACGCCGTGATGGAGGGCGAGGACCCGGTCGCCGTCCTGTCCGACCTGGAGCTGCTGCTCCGGCTGACCGAGCCCGCCCGATCGGCCACCGCCCTGTTCACCTACGTCGAGCCCGCCCTGCAAAAGATCACGCTGGCCGGCGCCGGGCACTGCCCGCCGCTGCTGATCGGGGAGCGGCGCACGGAGTTCGTGGAGACGTCCGTCTCGGCGCCGCTCGGGATGCTCGCCTGCTGGGAGGCGCCCAGCGTGGAAGTGCAGGCAGAACCCGGAGAGACGGTTCTGCTGTACACCGACGGGCTGCTCCAGCGCACCGGCGACCCCATGGACCGGGCGTTCGCGCGACTGCACGCCGCGGCGGCCGGGGTGCCGCGGGCCAAGCGGCGGGACCCGGGCGCGCTCACCGACCACGTCCTGCGGACGGTGCTGCCGGACGGGCTGGACTCGGCGGACAGCGAGGAGGACGTGGTGCTGCTGGCGGCGCGGTTCGAGTGACGCCGGTCATGGGCCTTCCGGCCCTGGGCCCCCCATTCGTGCGACCGTACGATGGAGGAGGTCGAGTGCCGTATCTAGGAGGATGACCGTGGCCGAAGAGCTCCCGGAGACCCCGGTGGAGACTTCTGAGGAAGAGCCCATCAAGCAGCGGAAGAACGGACTGTACCCGGGCGTGTCCGACGAGCTGGCCGAGAACATGAAGTCCGGCTGGGCCGACACCGAGCTGCACGACCTGCAGCCGATCCCGCAGGCCGCCGAGACGGCCGCCCGCCGCGCCGCGCTCTCCGCCCGCTTCCCGGGCGAGCGCCTGGTGATCCCGGCGGGCAACCTGAAGACCCGCTCGAACGACACGGAGTACGCCTTCCGCGCCTCGGTCGAGTACGCCTACCTCACCGGCAACCAGACCGAGGACGGCGTCCTGGTCCTGGAGCCCACGAGCGACGGCCACAAGGCCACGATCTACCTGCTGCCCCGCTCCGACCGCGAGAACGGCGAGTTCTGGCTGGACGGCCAGGGCGAGCTGTGGGTCGGCCGCCGGCACTCGCTCACCGAGGCGGAGCAGCTCCACGGCATCCCCGCCTCCGACGTCCGCGAGCTGGCCGACGCGCTGCGCGAGGCGACCGGCCCGGTGCGGACCGTGCGCGGGTACGACGCCGGCATCGAGGCCGCGCTGACCGACAAGGTCACCGCCGAGCGGGACGAGGAACTGCGGGTCTTCCTCTCCGAGGCGCGGCTGGTCAAGGACGAGTTCGAGATCGGCGAGCTGCAGAAGGCGGTCGACTCCACCGTGCGCGGCTTCGAGGACGTGGTGAAGGTCCTCGACAAGGCAGAGGCGACGAGCGAACGCTACATCGAGGGCACGTTCTTCCTCCGCGCGCGCGTCGAGGGCAACGACGTCGGCTACGGCTCCATCTGCGCGTCCGGCCCGCACGCCTGCACGCTGCACTGGGTGCGCAACGACGGGCCGGTGCGCTCGGGTGATCTGCTGCTGCTGGACGCGGGCGTGGAGACACACACGTACTACACGGCGGACGTGACGCGGACGCTGCCGGTCAACGGGCGGTTCAGCGAGATCCAGCGCAAGATCTACGACGCGGTCTACGAGGCCCAGGAGGCCGGCATCGCCGCGGTGAAGCCGGGGGCGAAGTACCGGAACTTCCACGACGCCGCCCAGCGCGTGCTCGCCGAGCGGCTGGTCGAGTGGGGGCTCGTCGAGGGGCCGGTCGAGCGCGTCCTGGAGCTGGGGCTTCAGCGCCGGTGGACGCTGCACGGCACCGGGCACATGCTCGGGATGGACGTCCACGACTGCGCGGCCGCGCGGACCGAGACGTATGTGGACGGTGTCCTGGAGCCGGGGATGTGCCTGACCGTCGAGCCGGGGCTGTACTTCCAGGCCGACGATCTGACCGTCCCCGAGGAGTACCGGGGCATCGGCGTCCGGATCGAGGACGACATCCTGGTGACCGAGGACGGCAACCGCAATCTGTCGGCGGGGCTTCCCCGGCGGTCGGACGAGGTCGAGGAGTGGATGGCCTCGCTCAGGGGCTGAGCCGGGTTCAGGTGAAGTGAGGCGACGGCCGGGTACCGGGGAGGTTCCCGGCCGTCGGCGTGTGCCGCGAGAGCGATCGCCGGGGCGGCTACACCGCCATCAGCGGAGCGTCCTCTCTCCACTTGAGGATCTTGTCGAAACTCACCACCGCGCCGTCCCGGCCGGGGTTGTTGCCGATGTGGACGTGGTCGGCCAGCTCCTCGATGAGGCACAGGCCGCGGCCGTGTTCGGCGTCGGTGCGGGCGGGCAGCGGGCGCGGGTGGGGACGCGCGAAGCCGGGGCCGGAGTCGGTGACCTCGATACGGCATTTCTCGCCGTCGAGATAGGCGGTGACCCGGTATGCCCCGGTGGAGACGCCGTGCGCGGTGTCCCCGCCGTGCTCAACGGCGTTCGCGCAGGCCTCGGTGAGGGCGACGGAGAGGTCGTACGAGACGTCGGGGTCGACACCCGCCGTCTCCATCGTGCCGAGCAGCAGGCGCCGGGCGAGCGGCACGCTCGCGGCTTCGCGCCGCAGATGGAGAGACCACCAGATGCTCATGCTCCAGCCTCCTGGCTGCGGCTCGACATACCGTTACGTATTACCGCGCGTACGCGTATGTAAGCGCAGAATCAACGTGATGCCGCCCATACGGGGGATGTGCTCAGGGTGGCGAACGGTGTATGTGGGACATGAGCGTTCCGGACGGGTGAGCGGCGGTGGCCGTCGCGCCGTACAGGTCGGTGCAAAAGGAACCTTCCGGATCGTACGGAATCTTGTGGACCTGCCGTATGGCCGCCGTGAGCGCAGTGGGATGATGAGGCCGCCATGTCTGCCCCCCACCGGCGCACTGTGCGCCCCGGAGCCGGACTCCGGATCCCGCGGGCCGCGGTCTTCGCCGCGGTCTGCGTCGTGCTGTCCGGGGCGGGGCACGCCATCGCCTCCTGCGCCACGGTGCCGCTGTGGACGCTCGGCGCGGGGTTCCTGGGCGTCCTCGCCGTCGCGGTTCCGCTGGCGGGACGGGAGCGCTCGCTTCCCGGCATCGCGGCGCTGCTGGCGGTCGGACAGACCGTGCTGCACACGCTCTTCGGGCTGGGGCAGCACGCCACGGCGGCCTCCCAGGCCGCCCAGACCGACGCCACGCTGGTCGCGCGGGCCGCGCGGCTGGTGTGCGGGGGCACGGTGGCCGCGATCAGCCCGGCACAGGCCCAGCGGATCCTCGCCGATGCCCGGCTGTACCCCGGCGGCGAGGCGGGCGGGCACGCCGCCCACCATCCGGCGGACGCCATGTCCACCGCCACCGACTCCTCCGTCGCGCTGCTGCCGTCCCTGCCCATGCTGCTCGGCCACGTCCTCGCGGCGGTCGCCGCGGGCTGGCTGCTGCGGCGCGGCGACCTCGCTCTGCTGCGGATCACCGAACTCTCGGCGCATTCGGTCGCGGAGGGGGCGCTCGTACGATCCCTGCGCGCGGCGTTCGCGCTGGCGCGCGCCCTGCGCGCAGGACTTCCGGGGACCCCGGAAGCCCGCCCGCGTGTCCGGCGCGCTCCTGTCCGTGCGGCATCCGAGCCCCGCACCCTCGCACTCCAGCACACCGTGATCCGGCGCGGACCACCCGCCGCCGTGCTCGTTCTCGCCGCCTGACGCGACGCGCGCCGCCACCGCTCTGCGTGGCCCCGCCGCCGCTGTCGCGCGGCACGCGCGCGTACCCACCGCTCCACGGACCCACCGCTTGACGGCCCCCGTTGTCCGACAGACCCGTTGTCCGACAAATCCGCTGTCCGACGGACCCGCTGTTCGGCGAATGCTCTTCGGTGGACCCGTCTTTTCGGTGAGGCCCCAACGGGCACCTCGACGCGCGCGTACCCCTCTTCACCAACGGATCCCTCACTCGAAGTGGAGTGCTCATCGCCATGAAGGCTTTCCGTCTCACCGCCGCCGCCGTCGTCGCCGGCTCGGCCGTCCTCGTCCTGTCCGCCCCCGCCTTCGCGCACGTCAGCGTGCAGCCGGAGGGCTCGGCCGCAAAGGGCGGCTACGCGGTCGTCGACTTCAAGGTCCCCAACGAGCGCGACGCCGCCTCGACCACCAAGCTGGAGGTCAGCTTCCCGACCGAGCACCCGCTGTCCTCGGTGATGCCGGAGCCGGTGCCGGGCTGGAAGATCGAGGTCACCAAGTCCAAGCTGGACAAGCCGATCGAGGCGCACGGGCGGCAGCTCACCGAGGCGGTCAGCAAGGTGACCTGGACCGCCGCCGGCAAGGGCGTCGAGCCGGGCTACTTCCAGAAGTTCCCGGTCTCCCTGGGCGCGCTGCCCGAGGACACCGACGAACTGGTCTTCAAGGCGATCCAGACGTACTCCAACGACGAGGTCGTGCGCTGGATCGAGGTGCCGCAGGAGGGTGAGGAGGAGCCGGAGAACCCGGCGCCGGTGCTTGAGCTGTCCGCCGCCGAGGACGACCACCACGGCTCCGCGGGTCCGGAGAAGGAGTCCGAGCAGCCGTCCGACGACGCCTCGGCCGCCGCCAGGACCACCTCCGAGGCCGCCGAGCCGGCCGACAGCACGGACACCACCGCCCGCGTCCTGGGCATCGTCGGCATCGTCGTCGGCGCCGCCGGTGTGGCCTACGGCGTGCTGGCCGGACGTCGGCGCGACACCGCCGCCTGACGCCGCCCGCTCCGACGGTGTGCGCCGGTACGCCACCGGCGCACACCGGAAATCTCACATCTGGGACATTTTTCTATGCGTAAGAAGACGTTCACGGCGGCCGCGCTGCTCGCTGCCGCCACCCTGACCCTGTCGGCCTGCGGGAGCGGGAACGACGACAGCGGTTCGCCCGTCTCGGTGGTCTCCGAGGAGGGCGGCGACGCCAAGGCGGCCACGGTCCTCGACCAGCCGTTCGAGAAGCCCGATCTGGTCCTGACGGACACGAAGGGCGAGAAGTTCGACCTCCGCAAGGAGACCGCGGGCAGGCCGACGCTGATCTACTTCGGCTACACCAACTGCCCCGACGTGTGCCCGCTGACGATGAACAACATCGCCGTCGCCAAGACCAAGCTGCCCGAGGCGGACCAGGACGAGCTGCGGATCGTGTTCGTCACCACCGACCCGGACCGGGACACCCCGGCCGCGCTCGGCAAGTGGCTCAAGGGCATCGATCCGCAAGCCGTCGGCCTGTCCGGCGACTTCGCCACCATCCAGGCCGCCGCCCGCTCGCTCGGCATCTCCATCGAGCCGCCGCACAAGGAGAAGGGCGAGATCGTCTCCACGCACGGCACGCAGGTCGTCGCCTTCTCCCCGAAGACCGACGCGGGGTACGTCCTCTACGGCGAGGACGCCACCGTCGACGACTACATCGAGGACCTCCCCAAGCTGGCCAAGGGGGAGAAGCCGTGAGGCGTACGGCGGTGACGGCGGCCCTGCTGACGGGGGCGCTGGCGCTCACGGGCTGCGGCTCGGACTCGGAGGCGGACGTCTCCGTCAGCGCCGCCTACATGCCGCAGCCCGTCTCGGACTCCATGGCGGCCGGCTTTCTGAGCATCGCCAACAAGGGCGGTACGGCGGACGAGTTGACGTCGGTGACCAGCGACATCGGCGAGGTGACCGTGCACCGGACGGTCGACTCGGCGATGCGCGAGGTCAAGCAGCTGCCGGTACCCGCGCACGGTGAACTCGTGCTGGAGAGCGGCGGGAACCACCTGATGTTCGAGAACCTCAAGCGCAAGCCGAAACAGGGCGAGACGGTCTCCGTCGCACTGCGCTTCGCCGAATCCGGCACGGTCACGGTGAAGATGCCGGTGAAGTCCGCCACGTACACCCCGGATTCCGGGCACTGAGGGAGGGACCACCTTGACACCGACCACCGCCCCCCGCTTCCGGAGCCTTGTGCTGCTGCTCCTGGCCGCCGCCGGGCTGCTCCTAGGCTGCGCCGGGACCGCCTCCGCGCATGCCGCGCTGACCGGCAGCGATCCCCAGCAGGGGGCTGTGGTCGACAAGGCCCCGGCACAGGTCTCGCTCACCTTCTCCGAGGCGGTCTCGCTCTCCGACGACTCGCTCCAGGTCCTCGACCCCAAGGGCGAGCGGGCCGACACGGGCGAGGCGAGCAACGTCAGCGGGACGACGTACACCGTGAAACTGCACTCGGGTCTGCCCGACGGCACCTACACGGTGGCCTATCAGGTGGTGTCCGCCGACAGCCATCCCATCGCCGGCGCCTACACCTTCTCCATCGGCGCTCCCTCGTCGACCTCCGTCTCGGTGGCGGACCGGACGGCCGGAGGCGGGGCCGTGGGGTGGCTGTACGGGATCGGGCGGTACGTGTCGTACGCCGGATTCATCGTGCTGGCCGGTGGGGCCGCCTTCGTGCTGGCCTGCTGGCCGCGCGGCGCGGGTGTGCGGGCCGTGCAGCGGCTCGTCGTCTCAGGTTGGGTGACGCTCACGGCGGCGACGCTGGGACTGCTGTTGCTGCGCGGCGCGTACACGCGGTCCGGGTCGCTCGGTGACGTCTTCGACCTCGATCTGCTCGGGCAGGTGCTCCAGACCAAGACGGGTGCGGCGCTCGTCTCGCGGCTGCTGCTGCTCGCCGCGGCGGCACTCTTCATCGCCGTGCTCTTCGGGGCGTACGAGAAGCGGGACGACGAGGAGAAACGGGATCTGACGTTCGGGCTGGCGCTCGGCGGGGGTGTGGTGGCCGCGGGGATCGCCGCGTCCTGGGCCATGGCCGAGCATGCCTCCAGCGGGCTCCAGCCGGGGATCGCGATGCCCGTCGACGTCGTGCATCTGCTGGCGGTGGCGGCGTGGCTGGGTGGGCTCGGCGCGCTGCTGGTGTCGCTCTACCGGGCTCCGGCACAGACCCCGCTGGAGGCCGTCGCGGTACGGCGGTTCTCCCAGGTCGCCTTCGGCAGCGTGGTCGCGCTGGTCGTGACCGGCCTCTACCAGTCGTGGCGGCAGGTCGGCTCCTGGTCGGCGCTCACCGGGACGCGGTACGGGCAGTTGCTGCTGGTCAAGGTGGCACTGGTGGTGTTGCTGGTCGGGGTGGCGTGGATCTCGCGGCGGTGGACCGGGCAGCTGGCGGACACCGTGGTCGCCGGTACGGCGGCCAGGCGGCGGGAGCGGGAGAGCGCCAAGGCCGCGGCGCGGCCGGGGTCCGGCGGCTCCGGCGACACCAAGCGTGCCGCGCAGCTCGCGCGGCAGCGGGCCGCCGTGGACACCGCCCGGCAGAAGCGTGAGCGGAACGCCGATCCGAACCGTCACGGATTGCGTCGCTCGGTGCTGGCCGAGGCGGGCGTCGCGGTGGTCCTGCTCGCCGTCACGACCGCGCTGACGTCCACCGAGCCGGGACGCACCGTGGAGGAGGCCGAGGCGGCCGCCGCGTCCTCGTCGTCCGCCGCCGCCTCGGCCACCGGCGTGGTCACGCTGGACATCCCCTTCGAGACGGGCGGCTCCGACGGCAAGGGCGTCGTCCGCATCGACATCGACCCGGCACGGGTCGGGGCCAACGACATGCACGTCTACGTGCAGCGCCCCAACGGCCGGGCCTTCGACATCCCCGAGGTGAAGGTCGCCTTCACCCTGAAGTCCAAGAACGTCGGGCCGCTGCCCGTCGTCCCCGACCACATCACCACCGGACACTGGTCGGCGAGCGGAGTGCAGATCCCCATGGCGGGCGAATGGGAGATCGCCGTGACCGTGCGCACGTCCGACATCGACCAGGTGACCGTCTCCAAGAACGCGCAGATCGGCTGAACATCACCATGGCTGAGCAGATTGCCGACCACACGGCCGACCGGCCCGTCCCGCAGACGCGTGCCGCTGAGACGCCTCCCCTGGGGGCCGTCCCGGCAGACGCGCTCCCCGGGGAGGGCATCTCGCGGCGGGCGCTGCTCGGTACCGCCGCTGCCACCGGCCTGGTCCTGGGTGCGGCGGGCGGCGCCGCCGGGTACGCGGCAGCGCCCCCCCAGGCGACGCCCCTCACGTCGCTGGGCGCCGATCGGGTGATGTTTCACGGGAAACATCAGCCCGGAATCACCACGCCGATGCAGGCACGGGGCCATGTCGTCGCCTTCGACCTCGCCGCCGGCGCCGGCCGCAAGGAGGCCGCCGCCCTGCTGCGCCGCTGGTCGGACACTGCCCGGCGACTGATGGCGGGCGAGCCCGCGCGGGACGGCGACACGAGTGTCGCGCAGGACGCCGGGCCGTCGTCGCTGACGATCACCTTCGGGTTCGGGCACAGCTTCTTCGGTCGCACGGGGCTGGAGAAGCTGCGTCCGGTCGCCCTCGATCCGCTGCCCGCCTTCTCCTCCGACCAGCTCGACAAGGCGCGGAGCGAGGGCGACCTGTGGGTGCAGATCGGCGCCGACGACGCCCTGGTCGCCTTTCACGCACTGCGCGCGATCCAGAAGGACGCGGGCGGCGCGGCCCGGGTCCGGTGGCAGATGAACGGATTCAACCGGTCGCCGGGGGCCACGGCCCACCCCATGACGGCGCGCAATCTCATGGGCCAGATCGACGGGACACGCAATCCCAGGCCCGCGGAGGCCGACTTCGACCGGCGGATCTTCGTGCCGGAGTCCGGGGCGGCCGACCCGGCCTGGATGGCGGGCGGCTCCTACGCCGTCGTACGCCGCATCCGCATGCTCCTCGACGACTGGGAACAGCTCTCGCTCAAGGAGCAGGAGGACGTCATAGGGCGGCGCAAGGCCGACGGGGCGCCGCTGTCGGGCGGGACCGAGACCACCGCGATGGACCTGGAGAAGACGGACGCCGAGGGCAACCTGGTCGTCCCGATCAACGCGCACGCGCGGATCAGCCGGCCCGACCAGAACGGGGGGGCGGCGATGCTGCGCCGCCCGTTCTCCTTCCACGACGGCATCGACGGCGACGGGGTCCCGGACGCCGGGCTGCTGTTCATCTGCTGGCAGGCCGATCCCTTGCGCGGGTTCGTGACCGTGCAGCGGAAGCTGGACCGGGGCGACGCGCTGTCGCGGTTCGTCCGGCACGAGGCGAGCGGGTTGTTCGCGGTGCCGGGCGGGGCGGCGGAGGGGGAGTACGTGGGGCAGGAGCTGCTGGAGGGCTGAGACCTGCCGTCCCCGGGACGGCCGCCCTGGTGTGGATCACTCCTCGGAGGGGGCGCGTTCACTCACCTGAGGGGCTCTCGTGAGACGCGTGAGCCGGGTGCGCGAAGGCCCATTAGGGTGAGGACATGCCAGCGAGCTATGCGTATCTCGGCCCCGAGGGCACCTTCACCGAAGTCGCTCTGCGGACGCTGCCCGAGGCGGCGACCCGCGAGCTGATCCCCTACGTGTCCGTGCAGTCCGCGCTGGACGCGGTGCGCGGAGGTGAGGCCGAGGCCGCGTTCGTGCCGATCGAGAACTCCGTCGAGGGCGGCATCACGACGACCCTCGACGAACTGGTCGCGGGCGCGCCGCTGATGATCTACCGCGAGGTGCTGCTGTCGATCACCTTCGCGCTGCTGGTCAGGCCGGGCACGTCGCTGTCGGACATCAAGACGGTCTCCGCGCATCCGGCGGCCCAGCCGCAGGTGCGCAACTGGCTGCGGAAGAACCTGCCGGACGCGACCTGGGAGTCGGCCGCCTCGAACGCGGACGCCGCCCGTCTGGTCCAGGACGGCCGGTACGACGCCGCCTTCGCGGGCGAGTTCGCGGCCGCCCGGTACGGCCTGACGGCCCTGGAGACCGGGATCCACGACGCGGAGAACGCGCAGACCCGCTTCGTGCTGGTCGGCCGCCCCGCCCGGCCTGCCGCGCCGACCGGCGCGGACAAGACGTCCGTCGTGCTCTGGCAGCGCGACGACCACCCCGGCGGCCTGCGCGACCTGCTGGGCGAGTTCGCCACCCGGGGCATCAACCTGATGCTGCTCCAGTCCCGGCCGACCGGCGCCGGCATCGGCAACTACTGCTTCTGCATCGACGCCGAGGGGCACATCTCCGACCGCCGGGTCGCCGAGACCCTGATGGGGCTCAAGCGGATCTGCCTCCAGGTGCGGTTCCTCGGCTCGTACCCTCGCGCGGACATGAAGCCGGGGGATGTGGGGCGGCCGCTGCCCGGCACGTCGGACGACGAGTTCACCTCGGCGGCGGACTGGGTCGCCCGGTGCCAGGACGGCCGGTTCTAGCCGGTATCGTTGGTCCGACCTGCATATTTTCGTTATCCACAGACGTTATCCACAGGTCCGCATCTCGACCTGGGGACAAGTCGACAGCAAGGTATGGCCTTGTCGACAAATCGCCCTGCAGAGCCTACCGATGTCCACCGGCCCGCCGGTCACCCTTCGTCCACTCTTTTCCTTCGGTCAACCCTTTCCAGCGACGCAACTCCACTCAAAAGTGGGCGCAAGGGAGGTTTGCCATGGGAATCCAAAGATCCATCAAGATCCTTCGGATTGATCAATTCCGAATCCACAGATCTCCCGCACAGCCTGTGGATAACTTTTCGGAGGGCGTGGGCTCCTGTGGACAACCCAGGCCTCAAGTCCCTTTCCCCACAAGGAAATCCAGTCAGCCGGCCACCCCTCGCCTGCCCCGATCAAGGGATCATGAAGATCTTTATTGACGAGGGTGTACAACAGCGACCAATTACGTCATAACGGTACGTAATCCTCGGCGCGGAATAGTGAGTCGTGGGCGCTCATCCCGCACCGGTAGCCTGGTGCGCGTGATTGACCTTCGCCTGCTCCGTGAGGACCCCGACCGTGTGCGCGCCTCCCAGCGTGCCCGTGGAGAGGACGTCGCGCTCGTCGACGCTCTCCTGTCTGCCGACGAGCGGCGCAGGTCGTCCGGCGTCCGCTTCGACGAGCTGCGCAACGAGCAGAAGGGCCTCGGCAAGCTCATCGGCAAGGCCTCCGGCGACGAGAAGGCCGAGCTGCTGAAGCGGGCGAGCCAGCTCGCCGCCGACGTCAAGGCGGCCGACGCCGAGCGCGACGCGGCCGACGCCGAGACCCAGGAGCTGCTCCAGCGGCTGGGCAACCTCGTCCACCCCGACGTCCCCGTGGGCGGCGAGGAGGACTTCGTCACCCTGGAGACGCACGGCACGATCCGCGACTTCGGTGCCGAGGGCTTCGAGCCCCGGGACCACCTTGAACTCGGTCAGCTCCTCGGCGCGATCGACGTCGAGCGCGGCGCGAAGGTCTCGGGCTCGCGTTTCTACTTCCTCACGGGCGTCGGCGCCCTGCTGGAGCTCGCCCTGGTGAACGCCGCGATGGCGCAGGCCACGGCGGCCGGCTTCACCCCGATGCTCACGCCCGCGCTGGTCCGCCCGCAGTCGATGGCCGGCACCGGCTTCCTCGGCCAGGCCGCCCAGGACGTCTACCACCTCGCCGCCGACGACCTCTACCTCGTCGGCACCTCCGAGGTCGCGCTCGCCGCGTACCACATGGACGAGATCCTCGACGCCGACAAGCTCCCGCTGCGCTACGCGGGCTTCTCGCCCTGCTTCCGCCGCGAGGCCGGCTCGCACGGCAAGGACACGCGGGGCATCTTCCGCGTGCACCAGTTCGACAAGGTCGAGATGTTCTCGTACGTCGCCCCCGAGGACTCGCAGGCCGAGCACCAGCGCCTGCTGGAGTGGGAGAAGCAGTGGCTGACCTCGCTGGAGCTGCCGTACCGCGTGATCGACGTGGCCTCCGGTGACCTGGGCGCCTCGGCGTCGCGCAAGTTCGACTGCGAGGCGTGGATCCCGACGCAGGGCAAGTACCGCGAGCTGACCTCGACCTCGGACTGCACCGAGTTCCAGTCCCGTCGGCTGTCGATCCGGGTCCGCGAGGACAAGAAGGTGCGCCCGTTGGCCACCCTCAACGGCACCCTGTGCGCCGTGCCGCGCACGATCGTCGCGATCCTGGAGAACCACCAGCAGGCCGACGGGTCCGTGCGCGTGCCCGAGGTGCTCCGTCCGTACCTCGGCGGCCGGGAGGTCCTGGAGCCGGTGGCCAAGTGAGCGACATGGCTCCCGCCGCCGGGTTCCCGTACCGGCTGATCGCCACCGACCTCGACGGCACGCTGCTGCGTTCCGACGAGTCGGTCTCGCGACGCACCCGCGAGGCGCTCACCGCGGCCACCGCGGCGGGCGCCGCCCACATCGTCGTCACCGGACGCGCGGTCCCGTGGACCCGGCACATATTCGACGACCTCGACTACACCGGCCTCGCCGTCTGCGGCCAGGGCGCACAGGTGTACGACGCCGGCGAGCGCCGCCTGCTGACGTCGGTGACCCTGGACCGGCAGCTGGCGGGGGTGGCCCTGGCCAAGATCGAGGCGGAGGTCGGCCCGCTGTATCTGGCGGCGAGCCGCGACGGCCTGGACGGCGAAGTGCTGGTCGGGCCGGGCTACGCGCTTCAGGGCGGGCTGCCGGCGACGCCATTCACAGAGCCGGCGGACCTCTGGTCGGCGCCGCTGAACAAGATCTACATCCAACACCCGACCCTGACCGACGACGAGCTCGCGGAGGTCGCCCTGCGGGCCGCGGGCGGCTTCGTCTCCGTCACCATGGCGGGCCAGGGCATAGTCGAACTCCTCCCCCTCGGCCTGTCCAAGGCGACGGGGCTGTCGCTGGCCGCCCGGCGTCTGGGCATGAAGGCCGCGGACACCATAGCCTTCGGCGACATGCCCAACGACATCCCGATGTTCGCCTGGGCGGCGCGGGGGGTGGCGATGGCCAACGCGCACGAGGAACTGCGGGCCGTGGCCGACGAGGTGACCGCGTCCAACGAGGAGGACGGGATCGCGGTGGTGCTGGAGCGATTGCTGGGAGCGGCGGCTTCGGCCCGGCCGGAGACCGGTTCGGCTTGAGCCCGGAGACCGGTTCGGCTTGAGCCCGGAGACCGGTTCGGCTTGAGCCCGGAGACCGGTTCGGCTTGAGCCCTGGCTCGGCACACGCCAACCGGCACCGGCCCTTCCGGGCTCAAGGCGAACCGGCCTGCCGGGGCTGCTCGGCGTCGGTCCAGCCGGGTGCCGGTTCGGCGTGGCGGAGGATGCACGGATCGAACGTGCGCGGGCTTTTCACGCCCGACCACGGCTTAGCAAGCCGGTGCCTTACCACTCGGCCAATCCTCCGGGTGGGCGGCCCACGCGAGAGCGACATCGCGTGCTCGAAGCGGCCGCCCCGGGCAGCTCCCCGTGCGGGGCGAGCTCGGCGGAGCGGTGGCGACTACTCCGGAGCCCGCCGCAGGCTGCCCTGACGGGAGCTGGACGTACTGTCGTGCATGGACATCGTCCGGCTCCTCTCCCAGTACATGGCGCCGGTTCGACCCGGCCTCGGGGACACAACCACTCTGCCCGTACGCCGAGTTGGCCGCCACTGATTAAAGAGGCGGCCGGGCCCCGCTACCGGCGGCGCCACCAGCGCCGACGGGCCTTGCTGAAGAACCACCCGGCAGGCGGTTCGTCCGAGCGCCACGGCTGCGGCTCGGGCTCGTCGCGGCGCCAGCGCTCGGCCAGCATGCGGGCGCGGGCCGAGGGCTCGGAGGTGCCGGCGGCCCGGACGAAGTCCTCGTCCAGGACGAGGTCGTCCCATCCGTCGCTCACATCCCCGGCGTTCACAGCCGGTTGGCTCATGGCCGCGTCGCTCATGTCGTCGCCCGACCGCCCGCGATCCTCGTGCTGGGGCGTCTCCTGCGTCATGCCCGTACCTCCCAGCCGTGCGTCACCGAAAGCCCAGTGTGCCCGGAACGGGGTGAGGCCCCCGTCAAGAACCGAGGGCCCCACCGTCCGGGTCCATGTCACTCCTCGCCGGCCAGCGTCAGCGATCGAAGCTTCTGCCCGGCATACCAGGTGGCGAGGACGGTGACCACGACAAGCAGCACCGTCGCCGTCGTCAGCCCGACGTCAGAGGTCACCAGTTCGCCGTTGCCCACCTTGTGGGCCACGGCCAGCGCCCACTGCTGGACGCTGAGCGTGCGCGCACCGGCCACCAGGGAGCCGAAAAGGGCCTCCCAGACCAGTGCGTAGACCAGGCCGAACACCACCGCGTGCCGGGACACCGTGCCCAGCAGCAGGAAGAGCGCGGCGTAGGCGATGGAGGCGACCAGCGCGGCCACCGTGTAGGCCACGGCGACCTGCTGGCTGTTGCCGTTCAGGATGAAGCCGGCGATCAGCGTGGGCACCGCGGAGAACACCATGGTCACCCCGATGGCCACGATCAGCTTGGTGAAGATGATCGTCGGCCGCTTCACGGGCTTGGACAGCAGATACACCACCGAGCCGTCGTCGATCTCCGGGCCGATCGCGCCCGTGCCCGCGATGACGCCGATGATCGGCACCATCGTGGCCAGCGCAAGTCCGCCCAGAAGGTCGGCGGCGGTCTGGTCGTCGGCGCCGGCGAGGGCACGCACGACCACGGAGATGGCGATCAGCAGCAGGGGCAGGGCACCGAGGATGAGGGCGCGGCGCCGGCCGAGCAGGGCCCGGTAGGTGAGCCGGGCGACTGTGGGGTCGTACATTCTTCGGCCTCCTACGCCGTGACCAGATACGAGAACACGGACTCGAGGGACTCGTCGGACGGCGAGACCGTCAGCAGACGGATGCCATGGTCCCGGGCCACCCGCGGCAGCAGGGCGGTGAAGCGGGGGAAGTCGACTGCCTGGATGCGCAACGCGCCCTCGGTGAGGTCCACTTCGATGCCGGACGTCGACGGGTCGGCGATCAGCGCGGCCGCGAGGGCGCGGTCGTCGCTGGAACGCACCAGGTAGCGGTGCGGCCGGTCGGTCATCAGGCGGCGGATCTTGCGGAAGTCGCCGCTGGCCGCGTGCCGTCCGGCGACCACGACCTCGATGTGCCAGGCGAGCTGCTCGACCTCTTCGAGGATGTGGGAGGAGAACAGCACCGTGCGGCCCTCGTCGCCCATCCGCCGCAGCAGATCCATCAGCTGCATGCGCTGACGCGGGTCCATGCCGTTGAAGGGCTCGTCCAGCAGCAGCAGCGACGGCTCGTGGACGAGGGCGGACGCCATCTTCACGCGCTGGCGCATGCCCTTGGAGTACGTGGCGATCTTGCGGTCCTGCGCGTACTCCATCTCGACCGTCGCGAGGGCCTTCTGGGCCGCCTTGGCGCCCAGGCCGTGCAGCTCGGCGTTGGCGACGACGAACTCGCGGCCGGTGAGGAAGTCGTACATCGCCTCGCGCTCGGGGACGATGCCGATCTGCTTGTAGATCTGCTCGTTGCGCCACACCTGCTGGCCGTCGAGCGTGACGGTGCCGGTCGAGGGGGCCAGGAAGCCGCCCATCATGTTGATCAGGGTGGACTTCCCGGCGCCGTTGGGGCCGAGCAGGCCGGTGACGCCGGGGCCGATCGTCATGGTGATGTCGTTGACGGCGACCACGTTGCCGAACCAGCGGGAGACATGGTCGATGGAGAGCGTGGTCACAGTCCCACCTTCTTGTAGCGGCGGATCAGGAGGCCGTAGCTCGCGGCGATCAGGCCGAGGGCGACGACGACGTAGACGACGCCCTCGCCGTTCGTCGGGCCGACCCCGCCGGGGAACGCCGATTCCGCGCCGAGGAAGGCGGACTGGACTCCGTCGATGAGGGTGACGGGCGAGAAGAGGCCGATCCAGGCGATGGAGCCCGAGGTACCCTGCGCGTCCGCGATGGCCTGCAGGGTGGACACCGCGCCGTAGGAGATGGTCAGCACGGCGATCACGGCCGCGATACCGAAGCCGCGTCGCGGCGTGACCGAGGCGATGACCAGGCCGATGCCGGCGAAGAGCAGTGAGAGCAGTGCCACGGACACGAGTCCCTGTGCGAATCCCTTGGTCTGGTCGGCGAAGTCGAGCTTGGCCAGCAGCGCGCCCACGTAGAGGACGAGCAGCGGGGCCGCGGTGAGGATGAACAGCGCCGAGGCCAGCGCCGCGTACTTGGCGCGCACGTAGTCGGCGGTCTCGATGGGCCGCGAGAAGTACAGCGGCACGGTCTTGAAGCGCAGGTCGCGCGAGACGGACTGGGGTGCCTGTGAGGCGATGTACAGGCTGATCACGGCCTGCATGATGATCGCGTAGCGCGTGTAGTCCACGGGCAGGTCGTTGGCCTTGGTGGCGACCGCGACGGCGACCATGATGGCCGCGGGCACGCACATCACCACGAACAGCAGCATCGGGAGCACCTTGGACTTCACCGAGCGGCCGAGGCCGTAGGAGCCGCGCAGGGACTGCGAGTAGAGGGAGCGGCGGGCGTAGGCGCGGCCGAGGCGCGGGCCGTCGTACGTGCGGTAGCCGATGTTGTGGATGCGGGTCTGGTCACCCGGCGCCGTGGGTACGGGCTGCTCAACCGCCATGGCGGACCGCCTCCTTCCGCTGCTCGTCGGTGTCGGTCTCGGTGCCGGTGTCCGTGCCGGTCGTGAAGACCTCGGAGATGTGGTGCCGGCGCTGCTCCATGCGCACCAGGCCCAGACCGAGGTCGGCGACCGTGTCCCGGACCAGGTCGTAGGTCTCCTCGCCCTGCGCGGTGAGCAGCAGGACATGGCCGGCGCCGGGCAGTCCGCTGCCGGCTGCGACGGTCACACCGCGCGCGTGGAGCGCGTCGCGCACCGCGCGGGTGCCGTCCGGGTGCTCGTCGGTGTCGGTGACCTCGATGGCGAGGGTCGTCGTGGTCTGCGTGAAGTCCGTGGTGGAGCTGGAGCGCAGGAGCTTGCCGCCGTCGACCACGACCACGTGGTCGCAGGTGCGCTCCAGCTCGCCCAGCAGATGCGAGGTGACCAGCACGGAGATGCCGAAGTCGGTGTAGATCCGGCGGATCAGGCCGAGCATCTCGTCGCGGCCGACCGGGTCGAGGCCGTTCGTCGGCTCGTCCAGGAAGACCAGCTGCGGGTCGTGGACCAGGGCCTGCGCCAGCTTGACGCGCTGCTTCATGCCTGTCGAGTAGCCGCCGATGGGGCGGTAGCGCTCCTCGTACAGGCCGACGTGGCGCAGCGTGTCCGCGGTGCGCTCGCGCGCGGCGGTGGGCGGCAGGCCGGACATGCGCGCCATGTGGACGACGAACTCGGTGGCCGAGACGTCGGGCGGCAGACAGTCGTGCTCCGGCATGTACCCCACGCGCTCACGGATGGCGGCGCCCTTGGTGGCGACATCGAGTCCGAGCACTTCGGCGCGGCCCTCGGTGGCGGGGGACAGACCCAGCAGGATCTTGATCAGTGTGGACTTGCCGGCTCCATTGGCTCCGACGAGTCCGGTCACACCGGGCCCGACGTCCACGGAGAGCCGGTCAAGCGCGGTCACCCGGGGGAACCGCTTGCTCAGGCTTTCGGTCGCGATCACAGTCACGTCCACGACGGTAGTGATGAGAGCCGCGCAAGTCGTCAGACCCCAGAGCCGTCTTCACGTCACTCTCGAGTAGTACGGGACCCTGAGGGTCACCCTGAAGGTCGAACCGCACGTCATGAGTTGTCCACATCCGTACTGTTGTCCACAGCCCAGGGCATTCCTATTGACGCAGCCTCTGACAACTGTCACATTCACCGATGTCAAGTTACGAGCACGTACCGCGACGGGTGGGACGGGGGTGCCATGGCGACGGCAGTGACCAGTGAACGCTCGGCGGAGCTGAGCGGGTTCCGGAGAGTGCAGCGCCTCGCCTACGAGTGCGCGGAGGCCGTGGCCGCCCAGCTGAAGCCGGGCGTGACCGAGCGTGAGGCGGCGCGGATGCAGCGGGAGTGGCTGCGCGCGCGGGGCGTACGGGACTGGTTCCATCTGCCGTTCGCCTGGTTCGGCGACCGCACGGCGTTCGCCGGCTTCCGCGTCCCGCTGCAGTTCTTCCCCACCAGCAGGCGCCTCGAGCCGGGAATGCCGTTCATCCTGGACATGGCCCCGGTGTTCGAGGGGCACACGGCGGACATCGGCTACTCCGGCTCGCTCGGCATCAACCCCGTGCAGAACAAGCTGATGGCCGATCTGGAGGCGCACCGCGAACTGATCCTTCGCGAGGTGCGCGAACGGCGCCCGCTGCGCGAGATCTACGAGGACGTGGACCGCCTCATGGTCCGCCAGGGCTACGCCAACCGGCATCGCGCGTACCCCTTCGGAGTGATCGCCCACAAGGTGGACCGGGTGCGGGAGCGCCGCTGGTCCCCGCGCCTGTTCGGGTTCGGCACGCAGTCCCTGAAGGGTCTCGCCGGTGACGTGCTGCACGGCCACCGCGAGGGGTGGTCCCCGCTCTGGTCGCCGTACCGCTTCTCGGACCACCCGCCGCGGCCGGGACTGTGGGCGGTCGAACCCCACCTCGGGTTCCGGGGCACGGGCGCGAAGTTCGAGGAGATCCTCGTCGTCACCGACTCCAGGAACCCCGAGGAGAGCGCCTGCTGGCTGGACGACGACCTGCCGCACGTGCGGCGCTGGGCGGAGGAGAAGTGACGATGCTCGCAGGCGCGCGGGAGCGCCGGGTGCGCACGGGCGGGATCGAGCTGTGCGTGGCCGAGCTGGGCGATCCGCAGCAGCCGACGGTCGTCCTCGTGCACGGCTACCCGGACAGCAAGGAGGTGTGGTCCGAGGTCGCGAACCGCCTCGCGCACCGCTTCCACGTCGTGTTGTACGACGTCCGGGGCCACGGCCGGTCGACGGCACCGCGGCCGCTGCGCGGCGGGTTCACGCTGGAGAAGCTGACGGACGACTTCCTGGCCGTCGTGGACGCGGTGAGCCCGGACCGCCCGGTGCATGTGGTGGGGCACGACTGGGGCTCGGTGCAGTCGTGGGAGTTCGTCACCGTCCGGCGCACCGAGGGCCGGATCGCGTCGTTCACCTCGATGTCCGGGCCGTCCCTGGATCACTTCGGACACTGGGTCAGGCAGCGGGTCAGGCGCCCCACCCCGCGCCGGGTCGGCCAGCTCCTCGGCCAGGGCGCCAAGTCCTGGTACGTGTACCTGCTGCACACGCCCGTCCTGCCCGAGCTGGCCTGGCGCGGCCCCCTCGGCAAACACTGGCCGCGCATCCTGGAGCTCATGGAGAGGGTCCCGGGCGACACCTATCCGACCTCGTCGCTGCCCACGGACGCGGCGCACGGGGCATGGCTGTACCGGGACAACGTACGGCGCCGGCTGCGCAGACCCCGTCCGGACGCCTACGCGCACGCGCCCGTGCAGCTCATCACGCCCCTGGGCGACGCGTTTCTGTCCGAGCGTCTCTACGACGAGCTGGAGCGGTGGGCTCCGCAGCTGACGCGGCGGACGCTGCCCGCCCGACACTGGATCCCGCGCAGCCGTCCGGACCAGCTGGCCGCCTGGATCGAGGAATTCGTGATCGCCAACGAAGGAGGCGGGCCGGTGATCAAGGCGACGGGCCGGTACGCGGACCGTTTCGGCGGGCAGCTCGTGCTGGTCACGGGCGCGGGCAGCGGCATCGGTAGGGCGACGGCGTTCGCGTTCGCGGAGGCCGGCGCGCGGGTGGTCGCCGTCGACCGGGACGCGGAGGGGGCGGCCAGGACCGCCGAGATGTCCCGTCTGATCGGTGCGCCGCAGGCCTGGGCCGAGACCGTCGACGTCTCCGACGAGCAGGCGATGGAGAAGCTCGCGGAGAAGGTCGCGACGGAGTACGGCGTCGTGGACGTGCTGGTGAACAACGCCGGGATCGGACTGTCCGGAGCCTTCCTGGACACCACCACCGAGGACTGGCGCAAGGTCCTCGACGTCAACCTGTGGGGCGTGATCCACGGCTGCCGGCTCTTCGGCCGGCAGATGGCCGAGCGCGGGCAGGGGGGCCACATCGTCAACACCGCGTCGGCGGCGGCGTACCAGCCCTCCCGGGTGCTGCCCGCGTACAGCACCTCCAAGGCCGCCGTGCTGATGCTGAGCGAGTGCCTGCGCGCCGAACTCGCCGGGCGGGGCATCGGTGTCACGGCGATATGCCCCGGCTTCGTCAACACCAACATCACGTCGACGGCCCGCTTCGCGGGCGTGGACGCGGCGGAGGAGAAGCGGCGCCAGAAGCGGACCGCGCGGTTGTACGGAATGCGGAACTATCCGCCGGAGAAGGTCGCCGCGGCGATCCTGCGGGCGGTCGTGCGCGACGAGGCGATGGTGCCGGTGACTCCCGAGGCGCGAGGCGCGTACCTGATGTCGCGGTTCCTGCCGGGGGCGCTGCGCAGGATCGCCCGGGTGGAACCGCGGTGGTGAGCGAGGCACGCACATGAGCGCAACGACGTACCGCATCGAGGACCTCGCCCACCTCACCGGCACCACCGTCCGCACCATCCGGGCGTACCAGGACCGCGGCGTCCTCCCCCGGCCGGAACGCCGTGGCCGTGCCAACACCTACACGGACACGCACGTCCACCGCCTCCGCCAGATCGCCGACCTCCTCGACCGGGGCTACACCCTGGCCTCGATCAAGGAACTGCTGGAGGCCCACGACACCGGCCGCGGTCTCGGCGGGGTCCTCGGACTCGTGGCCGAGGTGGACGGCCCGTGGACCGACGAGGAGCCCGCCCGGATCACCCGCGGCGATCTGACCGAGCGCTTCGGCGGCACCCCCGACGACGCGGCGATCGCGCAGGCCGTCGAGCTGGGGGTGCTGGAACCGGTGCCGGGCGACGCGGAGGTGTTCGTCGTCCCGAGCCCTCAAGAGCTCGCCGTGGCGGTGGAGTTGCACGCGGCCGGGGTTCCGCTGTCGGCGATCTCCGCTCATCTGCGGGAGTTGAGGGCACAGGTGGAGCACATCGCCTCCCGCTTCCTGGAGTTCACCACCGAGCATGTCTTCGCTCGCTACCTCGACGGAGCGCACCCTCCGACGGACGCGGAGGCGGCGGAAGCGGCGTCTCTCGTGCGACGGCTGCGCCCGCTCGCCCGGCACACGGTGGACGCGGAACTGGCGCGTGCGATGCGCGTGTTGTCGTCCCGGCATCTGCTCCGGCATCTCGGTGGCAGCGCGAGCGAGAGGGCGGGGGACGAGACGCGACTGGTGCGGATACCGGCGGACACGATGCGGGCCGTGGAAGCGCTGGTTGGCGCCGAGCAGGCCGGTACGTTCGTCGCTCTCGCCGCCGAACGGGAGGTGCGGGCGCGAGCCTTGGACCAGCTGGCCTCAAAAGGTGCAAAACACTCAAAGATTGATCAAAGCACCTGAAATACTTGGGTGCTTGTCCACAGCTCCGCCAATTGCCCTGTGGATAACTACAGTTAGTTGTGGATCAAACCTGTGGAGCAAAATCAAGTGCGTGATCCACGTCTCGCCCGGCACTCTGGAGGCATGGACGAAAGACGCACGGTGAAGGTCTCGAAGTACCTCTCGAAGCACCTGCGCCACCAACCCGAGCGGATCGGGCTCACGCTGGACGCGGGCGGCTGGATCGAGATCGAGACGCTGATCGCGGCGGCGACCGCGCACGACTTCCGGTTCACCCGCGAAGAGCTGGACCATGTGGTGGCGGCGAACGACAAGAAGCGCTTCGCCGTCGACGGCACGCGGATACGGGCCAGCCAGGGCCACAGCGTCGAGGTCGACCTCGGCCTGCCCCCGGCGACCCCACCGGCCTACCTGTACCACGGCACCGTGGCCGGCAGTCTGGACGCGATCCGCGCCGAAGGGCTCAGACCCATGAGACGCCACGACGTGCACCTCTCCGCCGACCGCGAGACCGCGACCCGCGTCGGCGCCCGCCGCGGCCGGCCCGTGGTGCTGGCGGTGGACGCGGGCGCGATGCACCGCGACGGCCATGTGTTCCAGGTCAGCGCGAACGGCGTGTGGCTGACCCAGGCCGTCCCAGCGCAGTACCTGCGCTTCCCTGAACGGCCCCAGGCTCGCTGACTCCGTGGCTGAGCAGCTACCTACGGTGACGGTTTCACGTGAAACAGAGGAGGCCGCTTAGGCTCGGATCCATGAGTCTGCGTCTGAGCACTGTGATCCTCCCGTACCGCCGTTGGCACGAGGGCGGCCGTGCGGCCTGGCAGCGCGCTGAGCAGCTCGGCTTCCACACCGCGTACACCTACGACCACCTGTCCTGGCGCAGCTTCCGGGACGGCCCGTGGTTCGGTGCCGTGCCGACGCTGACCGCGGCCGCGGCCGTCACCGACCGCCTGCGGCTGGGCACCCTGGTCACCTCACCGAACTTCCGGCACCCGGTGACACTCGCCAAGGAACTGATCTCCCTCGACGACATCTCCGGTGGCCGGATCACGCTAGGCATAGGAGCCGGCGGCACCGGCTTCGACGCCACCGCGCTGGGGCAGGAGGCCTGGACCCCGAAGGAGCGTGCCGACCGGTTCGGCGAGTTCCTGCCGCTGCTGGACCTGCTGCTGACCGAGGACGCGGTGTCGTACAGCGGCGACTACTACGCGGCGCACGAGGCGCGCAACATCCCCGGGTGTGTGCAGCGCCCCCGGCTGCCGTTCGCGGTGGCCGCGACCGGCCCGCGCGGTCTGAAGCTCGCCGCGCGCCACGGCCAGGCGTGGGTGACCACCGGTGACCCCAAGCTCTACGAGGGCGGCACTCCCGCGCAGTCGGTCCAGGCCCTTCGCCGGCAGACCGAGAAGCTCGCCGACGCCTGCGCCGAGATCGGGCGCGACAGCTCCGGCATGGACAAGGTCCTCCTCACCGGGTTCACCCCCGACCGCCAACTGCCGCTGGGCTCCCTCGACGCGTTCGTGGACTTCGCGGGGCGGCACCAGGAGCTGGGCTTCACCGACATCGTGATCCACTGGCCCATCCCGGACTCGGACTTCGTCGCGGACGAGAAGACCTTCGAGCAGATCGCGATGGAGGCCCCGGCGCAGCTGGGCTGAGCCGGCGGATTCCCGTGTGCCTGGGCCGTCGCGGGGCAACGGTGCAGGTGGGAGCGGCATGTACTCAGCTGCGCGGGCTCCCGCACACCCGTGCAGGCCCGTGCGCGAGAATGGCCGGGTGACCTCAGCGACTCGACAGCCCGAGACCCCGGCAGCCGTGGTTCCACCACGGCTGATCGCCACCGACCTCGACGGCACGCTGCTCCGGGACGACAAGTCGGTGTCCCCGCGCACGATCGCCGCCCTCGCGGCGGCCGAGGAGGCGGGCATCGAGGTCTTCTTCGTCACCGGCCGCCCGGCCCGCTGGATGGACGTCGTCAGTGACCACGTCCACGGTCACGGCCTCGCGATCTGTGGCAACGGCGCAGCCGTGGTCGACCTGCACGGCGGCCCGGGCACCCACCGGTTCGTGAAGGTGCGGGAGCTGGCCCGCGAGAACGCGCTGGACGCCGTACGGCTTCTGCGCGACGCGGCACCCGGCACGGTGTACGCGGTCGAGCAGACGTACGGCTTCTACCAGGAGCCGGACTATCCCAAGCTGCACATGGAGGCCCCCGACACCCTCGCGCCGGCCGAGCGGCTGCTGGCGCCGGACGCGCCCGGGGCGGGCGAGCCCGTGCTGAAGATCCTCGCCTATCACCCCAAGATCGACCCGGACGCCTTCCTCACCCTGGCCCGTCTCGCCGTCGGCGAGCGCGCCAACGTCACCCGGTCCAGTCCCAGCGCCCTGCTGGAGATCAGCGGCCCCGGCGTCTCCAAGGCCAGCACGCTCGCCCTGTGCTGTGCCGAGCGCGGTATCTCCCATGAGGAAGTCGTCGCCTTCGGTGACATGCCCAACGACGTCGAGATGCTCACCTGGGCGGGACAGTCGTACGCCATGGGCAACGCCCACCCGGACGTCATCGCCGCGGCCTCGGGCCGGACGGTCGCCAACAACGACGACGGCGTGGCGGTCGTGATCGAGCGGATGCTGGCGGAGCGGGCTTGACCGTCCGCGGTCAGAGGTGGACCCCTCGTGCCGCCAACCACGGCACCGGGTCCACCCCCGAGCCCAGTTCCGGGGTGACCCGTACCTCGAAGTGCAGGTGGGGACCGGTCGAGTTGCCCGTCGTGCCGGACTGACCGATCCACTGCCCCGGCACCACGGTGTCCCCCTGGCCGACGGCGACCGACGCCAGGTGGGCGTACTGGCTGTAGTAACCGCCAGGGTGCGCGACCACGATCTGGATGCCGAAGGCACCGCCGCACGACACATCGACGACCCGGCCGCCGCCCACCGACCGCACGGGCGTGCCGATCGGCACCGCGAAGTCCTGCCCGGTGTGCCGGTTCGCCCAGCGGGAGCCGCCGCTGCCGAACCGCGCGGACAACCAGTACTTCTCCACCGGCGCCACCCACGCTCGCGTGAAGGACCGGCCCGGCTGGTCGAGCCGGGCCGCGCGCCGGCAGGTGCCCGCGGCGGCCGATGTGTCGGCCTCCGCCTGCAACCGCCGGCGGGCCTCTTCGAGTTTGCGCTCGATGCCGCTCTTCAGCTCGACGAGCTCGGCGTTCCGCTTCTCCAGCGCCTTCCACTCCGCCGCGGCCCTGGCCTCGTCCGCCGCGAGCCGGGCCTCGGCGCCACGGCTCTTGCTGATGGCCTTGTTGAGCGCGGTGTCCGCCTGCTTGTGCGCCTGCTGACCGCGCATCAGCGCGTCCGGATCGTCCCCGAGTAGCACCCGTGCGCTGAGCGGGACGTCCCCACCACTGCGGTACTGGGCACGCGCGAGGCGCCCCAGGTCCTCGTGCAGTACGGCTAGCTGCCGCCGTTCGCGGTCGAGGAGTCCTTCCAGCTCACCCGCGCGCTTCCGCTGTGCCTTGGCCACGCGCCGACCCTCCTCGTACTGCCGCGTCGCCGCTGCCGCGTCCTCGTACAGCCGCGCCACCTCGGCACTGACGCCTTGATCCGCGCCGCCCCGGGCCGGGCCCCTCCCCGGCGTCTCGGTGGGCCGGGCTGCGAGCACGGCGAGCGCGCACAGCAGTGCCGGAACGAGCCAGCGGGGGCGGCGGGATGAGCGCATGCCAGCGATCCTGGCCCGCGCGGGCGCCCAAGGCCCTGTCGGAGTCGTACGCATGGGGGACCGACGCGGCCCGGATGGAGCAGCGGTACGGCCGAACAGGGTCAGAGAGCCCGCCGTCTGACTGTGCGTCGGGCGACGAGGCGTCGACACCCCCGCCGTGGCCCTGGATCAGACCCGGCTGCCCGCCACCGCCGTGCACTCCATCAGAGCGGCGTCTGCCACACCACCGTCGTGCCGCCCCCGCCCTCGCCGCTGCCCGGCCCGTGCCAGCTGGCGCCGCCGAGCGATTCCGCACGGCGCTCAAGGTTCCTCAGGCCGCTGCGCCGCCCGCCGTCGGGGATGCCGACGCCGTCGTCCGCGACGGTCAGGCGTACGCCCCGGCGGCCGTCCGGCAGGCTCGCGTTCGCGTCGACGACGACGTCGACCCGGGAGGCGCCGGCGTGCCGGAGGACGTTGGAGAGGACCTCGCGCAGGGACGCGACGAGGTTCTCCCCTGTGACGTCGTCCACGGCGGTGTCGACCGGGCCGACGAAGCGGTGCGAGGGCCTGAAGCCGAAGGGCGCGGCTGCCGCGTCGATCTCGCGCAGCACACGTGTACGCAGCCCCGACGGGGTGCCGGCGGGGTCCTGTCGAAGGGCGAAGACGCTGCTGCGGATCTCCTGGATGGTGACGTCGAGTTCGCCGACGGTACTGCCGACGCTGTCGCGGACCTCGGGCACGGCGGACTCGTCCTGCGCGCTCTCCAGCAGCGTCGCGGTGGCGAACAGCCGCTGGACGACGATGTCGTGCAGGTCGCGGGCGATACGGTCGCGGTCCTCGTACACCGCGAGCCGCTCCCGGTCGCGCTGCGCCTCTGCCATCTTCAGGGCGAGCGCGGCCTGCGAGGCGAACTGGACGGCGAGCGTGCGCTCGGTCTCACCGAACGCCCGTTCCCCGCGGGCACGCGGCAGGACGAGGACGCCGAGAACGCGACCGTCGCTCCGCAGGGGCAGCAGCATCGTCGGCCCGAAGTCACGGACAGGTCCGGCGGCCATGCGGCTGTCGGTGGCGGCGTCCGCCAGGAACACGGCCTGTCCGGCGAGAAGTTCGGCGACGACCGGGCTGACCGCCGGAATGACGGCGCCCAGGGCCTTCGACGGGCGGTCCGAGGCGACGGCGGCGATCTCCAGTCCGCCCTCGCAGGTAGGCAACAGCACCAGCCCGGCCGCCGAACCGGACAGTCGGCGGGCCTGTTCCGCCACGACCTGGAGGGCGTCGTCCGTGTCACCGCCGGAGAGCAGGGCGGTGGTGACGGCGACCGACCCGTCGATCCAGCGCTCGCCCTGCTGAGCAGCCTCGTACAGCCGGGCGTTGCCGATGGCGATGCCCGCCTCGGTGGCCAGCACCTGCACGATGCCCAGGTCGTAGTCGCTGAACGGCTCGTCGCCGCGCTTCTCGGCCAGGTAGAGATTCCCGAAGCTCTCGCCCCGGACGCGGAGGGGAACGCCGAGAAGGCCGCGCATCGGTGGATGGTGGTCCGGGAAGCCGCAGGAGCGCGGGTCCTCGGTGAGGTTCGCGAGCCGGACCGGCTCCGGGTCCTGGATGAGCGCCCCGAACAGGCCCCGATGCCCGTCGGGCAGCCGCACGATCTCCCGGGCGGTCGCCGCGTCCACACCGTGGAACACGAAGTCGGCGAGACCGCTTCCGTCCTTGGCGATCACACCGATCGCCGCGTACCGCGCGTCGGCGAGCGACGCCGCCGTCTCGCAGATCCGGTCCAGCGTCGAGTGCAGCTCCAGCCCGCTTCCGACGGACCGCATCGCCTCCAGCAACCGCTGGACGCGTTCCGCCGACTCGACGGGCAGCCCCTGGGAAGGCGGTTCGGAGGCGGGCGACGACGCAGCGGTCATAACCTGATCCTATTGATCCCTATTTGCCATGGAAACACCTGATACGGAAATGCCGAGACCGGAACCCCCGGTACTGGAGGCCCCGGTACGGGAACTCGAGCGCCGCGCCGGACGGCTAGGCCACCCCCACCAGCAGGTCCGCCTCCGCCTCCCGCTCAGCCATGGCACGCAACGGTCCCTCCACTCTGGCCAGCTCCGCGTACGGCCCGCGCTGCACCACGCGCCCCTCGTCCAGCACGATCACCTCGTCCACGGCCTCCAGCCCGGCCAGCCGGTGGGTGATGAGCAGGGTCGTACGGCCCTCGGTGGCGGCCAGCAGATCCGCGGTGAGCGCGTCGGCCGTCAGCAGGTCGAGGTGCTCGGCGGGCTCGTCGAGGACGAGGACGGGGAAGTCGGCCAGCAGTGCGCGCGCCAGCGCCAGCCGCTGCCGCTGACCGCCGGACAGCCGTGCGCCGTGTTCCCCGACGTGCGTGTCGAGTCCGTCGGGCAGACTCTCGACCCAGTCGAGCAACCGCGCCCGCCGGAGCGCGTCCCGCAGCTCGTCCTCGGTCGCGTCCCGGCGGGCGAGCAGCAGGTTCTCGCGCACCGAGCTGTCGAAGAGGTGCGCGTCCTGCGCACACAGCCCGACCAGTCGCCTTACGTCGTCACCGGCCAGGGCGTACGCGTCCACGCCGCCCAGCGTGTAGGTGCCGGCGTCCGCGTCCAGGAAGCGCAGCAGCACCTGCGCGAGCGTCGTCTTGCCGGACCCGGACGCGCCGACCACGGCGATCCGGCGCCCCTTGTCGAGCGTCAGGTCGAGCCCGGCGAGCGCGTCCCGGTCCTGCCCGGTGTGCCGGGCCGCCAGTCCCTTCAGGGCGACCGGGAACGGCGACGCGGGCGCCTGCCGCGGCCGCTCGGGTTCGCGTACGGGCTCGGGGGCGTCCAGCACCTCGTGGACCCGCTCGGCGCTCTTGCGCACCCGCTGCCGGAACTGCGCCGCGAGCGGCATCCCGAGCACGGCCTCGAAGGCGGCCAGCGGGGTGAGCACGACGGCTGCCATGGCCACGCCGTTCAGCCGGCCGTCGGCCACCGCCTGGGCACCCACAAGGGCGGCGGCCGTGACGGTCAGGCCGGAGATCAGCGCGGTGAGTCCGTCGCCGATCGCGGTGGCGGTGGCGGCCCGCGAGGCGATCCGGGTGAGCACGGCGTCGGCCTGCCGGGTCTCGGCGGTACGGACGGGCAGGGCACCGGCGACGCTCAGCTCGGCGGTGCCGGTGAGCAGGTCGGCCACGCGCGTCGCCAACACGCCTCGGCTGGGGGCCAGCCTGCGTTCCGCGCGCCGCGCCACGGTGGCGGTGACCAGCGGGACGCCGGCCCCGGCCGCGAGCAGTCCGACGGCGAGCACCGCCCCGGCCTCCGGCAGCAGCCAGCCGGTGAAGCCGGCGGCGGCCGTGGCGACGGCGACCGCGGCGCCGGCAGGCAGCAGCCACCTGAGCCAGTAGTCCTGCAGGGCATCCACGTCGGCGACGAGCCGCGACAGCAGGTCACCCCGGCGGGTCCGGTGCAGCCCGGCGGGCGCCAGCCGCTCCAGCCGTCGGTAGACGGCCACCCTGGTGTCGGCCAGCATCCGCAGCACCGCGTCGTGCGAAACGAGCCGCTCGGCGTACCGGAACACGGCCCGCCCGATTCCGAACGCGCGTGTGGCGGTCACCGCCACCATCAGATACAGCACGGGCGGCTGTTGCGAGGCCCGGGAGATCAGCCAGCCGGAGGTGGCCATGAGCCCGACGGCACTGCCGAGGGCGAGGCTTCCGAGCAGCAGGGCGAGGCCGAGCCGCCCACGCCGGGCACCGGACAGGGCACGGACGCGGGCGAGGACGCCACCGCGGGTGCCCGGCGCGGAATGGGTCCCGTCTGTCTCCCGAAGGGTTTCGGTGAACGGGTGTGTCACGGCCGGGAGCGTGGCTTCCGACGTCCGGCCGGTGGCCGGCTCGGTGGGGGAGAGGGCCTCGCCGAGCCGCCTCGCCCGGTCCGCCTCGTCCAGCCGTACCACCCGGTCCGCCACACGCAGCAGCGCCGGCCTGTGCACGACCAGCAGCACGGTCCGCCCGGCCACCAAGCGCCCCACGGCCTCCACGACTGCGGCCTCGGTCTCCCCGTCCAGGGCGGCCGTCGGCTCGTCGAGCAGCAGCACGGGCCGGTCCGCGAGGAAGGCCCGCGCGAGCGCGAGCCGCTGCCGCTGGCCGGCGGACAGGCCCGCCCCGTCCTCACCGATCACGGTGTCGGCGCCCTGCGGGAGGGCCTCCACGAACGCGAGCGCCCCCGCGTCGCCCAGCGCCCGGGCTACGGCCGTGTCGTCCGCGTCGGGGCGGGCCAGCCGTACGTTCTCGGTGATCGTCCCGGCGAACAGGTGCGGCCGCTGCGGCACCCACGCGATCCGCGACCGCCACTGCGCCAGATCGACCTCGGCGAGATCCACTCCCCCGATCCGCACCCGCCCCTCGGCCGGACGCACGAACCCCAGCAACGCGTTCAGCGATGTCGACTTGCCCGCACCGCTCGGCCCGACGAGTGCGACCGTCTCCCCGGGCGCGACGGTGAACGTCACGTCGGACAGGGCGTCCGTGGCCCGGCCCGGGTACCGGACGGTCACTCCCTCGAAGGACAGCGCACCCGCCGGCGGGGTCCGTGTTCCCGACGCCGGTACGGGCGTCTCCAGGACAGCGAAGATCTCCTCGGCCGCGGCGAGCCCCTCGGCCGCCGCGTGGTACTGCGCGCCCACCTGCCGCAGCGGTAGATACGCCTCCGGGGCGAGGATGAGGATGACCAGACCGATGTAGAGGTCCATCTCGCCGTGCACGAGGCGCATGCCGATCGTCACGGCGACCAGCGCGACCGAGATCGTGGCGAGCAGTTCCAGCGCGAACGACGACAGGAACGCGATGCGCAGCGTCCGCATCGTGGCCTGCCGGTATTCATCGGTGATCCGCTTGATCGACTCTGCTTGTGCCTTGGCCCGGCCGAACACCTTGAGAGTCGGCAGTCCAGCGACGACGTCCAGGAAGTGCCCGGACAACCGGGCGAGCAGCCGCCACTGACGGTCCATCCGGGACTGGGTGGCCCAGCCGATCAGCACCATGAAGACCGGGATCAACGGCAGGGTGCCGACGATGATGGCGGCGGAGACCCAGTCCTCGGTGACGATCCGCGCCAGCACGGCCACGGGCACGACCACCGCGAGTCCCAACTGCGGCAGATAGCGTGAGAAGTAGTCGTCGAGAGCGTCCACCCCGCGTGTGGCGAGGGCCACCAGGGATCCGGTGCGCTGCCCGCTCAGCCAGCCGGGGCCCAGCTGTGCGGCACGCTCCAGCAGCCGTCCCCGGAGCTCCGACTTCACCGCCGCGCCGGCGCGGTGCGCGGCGAGTTCGGTGAGCCAGGAGATCAGCGCGCGGCCGCAGGCGACGGCCATCAACAGGGCCAAGGGAGTGCGGAGTTCGGCGACGGACATGCCGTGCTGGAACGCGCCGACGACCGTCTCGGCGATGAGCATGGCCTGAGCGATGACGAGCGAGGCGCCGACGGCACCCAGACCGACGACCGCCACGAGGAAGAGCCGGGTGGCGCGGGCGTAACGCAGCAGACGCGGATCGATGGGTTTCACGTGAAACATGCCCTTCAGGCCCATGGGGTGTGTTTCACGTGAAACACACCCCAGCCGGACTCAGTGTGCGGGTTCGGCAATGTGCTGAGTGCCGATCCGCTTACGGAACACCCAGTACGTCCACGACTGGTAGAGCAGGACGATCGGTGTGGCGATCCCCGCGCACCAGGTCATGATCTTCAGGGTGTACGGGCTCGACGAGGCGTTGGTGACCGTCAGGCTCCAGTCCTCATTGAGCGAGGACGGCATGACGCTCGGGAAGAGCGACAGGAAGAGCATCGCGACGGCGGCGACGATGGTGACGCCGGAGAGCGCGAAGGACCAGCCCTCGCGCCCGGCCTGGTTCGCCACCAGGGCGACGACGAGTGCGGCCACCGCCACCACCAGGGCGACCAGGCTCTTGCCGTTCCCGCTCTCGATCTGCGTCCAGAGCAGGAAGAGCAGCGCCAGCGCGGCGGTCACCAGACCGACCCGAGAGGCCAGCTCGCGGGCCCGTTCCCGGATGTCGCCGGCCGTCTTCAGGGCCGTGAACACCGCGCCGTGGAAGGTGAACAGGGTCAGCGTCACCAGGCCGCCGAGCAACGCGTAGGGGTTGAGCAGGTCCCCCAGGCTGCCGACGTACTCGAAGTCCTGGTCGATCTTCACGCCCCCGACGATGTTGCCGAAGGCGACACCCCACAGGAACGCGGGGATCAGCGAGCACCAGAAGATCGCGTGCTCCCAGTTGCGCTGCCAGTTCTCCTCGGGCCGCTTGGCCCGGTACTCGAAGGCGACACCGCGGACGATCAAGCAGACCAGGATGAGCAGCAGCGGCAGGTAGAAGCCCGAGAAGAGTGTCGCGTACCACTCGGGGAAGGCGGCGAACGTGGCACCACCGGCCGACAGCAGCCACACCTCGTTGCCGTCCCACACCGGGCCGATCGTGTTGATCAGCACCCGCTTCTCGGCCCGGTTCCGGGCCAGCAGCTTGGTGAGGACGCCGACCCCGAAGTCGAAACCCTCCAGGAAGAAGTAGCCGGTCCACAGGACGGCGATCAGGACGAACCAGACGTCGTGCAGTTCCATGACTGTGCAGCTCCCTCGGCCTAGTAGGAGAAGGCCATCGGCTTGTCGGCGTCACGGAGGTCGCCGCCGATCTTCGTAGGCGGATTCAGGTCGGCCTCCGTGAGTTCGGGCGGGCCGGCCTTGACGTACTTCACGAGCAGCTTGACCTCGATCACGGCGAGGACGGCGTAGAGCGTCGTGAAGACGATCATCGAGGTGAGGACCTCGCCCAGGGAGACGCCGGGGGAGACCGCGTCGCGGGTCTGGAACAGGCCGTAGACGACCCACGGCTGGCGGCCCATCTCGGTGAAGATCCAGCCCCAGGCGTTGGCTATCAGCGGGAAGGCCATCGTCCAGACCGCCACCAGCCAGTACAGGCGGGTGAGCCGCGGCCGCAGCGGCTTCCTCAGCAGCACCAGATGCGGCACCTCGTCCTCCCCGGTCCGCGACGCGACCGGCAGCAGGAACTTCTTTCGCGTGAGCCACAGCCCCAGCAGTCCGATGGAGAACGACGCCATACCGAAGCCGATCATCCAGCGGAAGCCCCAGTAGGCGACGGGGACGATGGGCTTGTAGTCACCGGGGCCGTACTTCTCCTGGAGGGCCTTGTTGGTGTCGTTGATGCCCGGCACGTACGACTCGAAGTCGCTGTGGGCCAGGAAGGAGAGCAGACCGGGTATCTCCAGGGCGACCTTGTTGTGGCCCTTGTCGACGTCCCCGTACGCGAACACGGAGAAGGGCGCCGGCTCCTCGCCGTCCCACAGTGCCTCGGCGGCGGCCATCTTCATCGGCTGCTGCTCGTACATGACCTTGCCCAGGGTGTCTCCGCTGACCGCGGTGAGCAGGCCGCCGACCGCCACGGTGACCAGGCCGAGCCGGAGGGACGTCCGCATCACCGGGATGTGCTTCTTGCGCAGCAGGTGGAAGGCGGCGATGCCCACCATGAAGGCGCCACCCGTCAGGAAGGCCGCCGAGAAGCTGTGGAAGACCTGGTTGAGCGTGGTGTTCTGGGTCAGCACGACCCAGAAGTCGGTCAGCTCCGCGCGGCCCTTCTCCTCGTTGATCCGGTAGCCGACCGGGTGCTGCATCCACGAGTTCGCCGCGAGGATGAAGTACGCCGACAGCAGGGTGCCGATCGAGACCATCCAGATGCAGGCCAGGTGGATCCTCTTCGGCAGCTTGTCCCAGCCGAAGATCCACAGCCCGATGAAGGTGGACTCGAAGAAAAACGCGATCAGGGCCTCGAAGGCGAGGGGCGCCCCGAAGACGTCACCGACGAAGCGCGAGTAGTCGGACCAGTTCATGCCGAACTGGAACTCCTGCACGATGCCGGTGACGACACCCATGGCGATGTTGATCAGGAAGAGCTTGCCCCAGAACTTGGTCGCCCTGAGGTACTTCTCCTTCTCGGTGCGCACCCATGCGGTCTGCAGGCCGGCCGTGAGGGCGGCGAGTGAGATCGTCAGGGGAACGAACAGGAAGTGGTAGACGGTGGTGATGCCGAACTGCCATCGCGCCAAGGTTTCCGGCGCCAAAGCCAATTCCACGTCGTCTCTCCTTACATCGCCGTGGACACTGCGGCAGTTAGCCCCTTTTGCCCTACACATCCAAGGCAATCGGGACGAGCTTGTGAACGCGTTCACATTCACAAGCCATTATGACGCACAGATGCCCGACATCCGAAAGGGGGTCCCCCTATGTCGCGTCAACCCCTTGGCGGCAACTTCAACATATTGTTGAATTGATGGCATGCAGACGCAGCTGACGCAGATCTGGATCTCCTGGCCCTCGGGGCACCTCACCGCGACCCTCGATGACACCCCGACCACGCGGGCCCTCATCAAGGCACTGCCGCTCACCTCCACGGCCCACACCTGGGGCGAGGAGGTCTACTTCGACACGGGCATCGCCGTTTCACGTGAAACGGGCGCCCGTCAGGTCGTCGAGCCCGGCACGGTGGCTTTCTGGACCGACGGTGACGCCCTGGCACTCCCCTACGGGCCCACGCCGATCTCCCAGGGCGAGGAATGCCGTCTGGCCAGTCCGTGCAATGTCCTCGGCCACATCGACGGCGATCCCCGCCTGCTCGCCACGGTTCACCACGGCGATCCGATACGGGTGGAGATCGTGGACGTGTGATCGCTGAGCGGGCGCGATCCGTTCAAGGTCGGGGCGACCGCTCCTTCGGCTGTGCCGACGCGGTCGCCACCTCCCCCCACCTCAGAGGTTCTCGAGCCCCACCTCAGAGGTTCTCGAGCCCCTCTCCCAGAGGTTCTCGAGGATCAGAGGTTCTTGACGAACCCCTCCGTCACCTTCAGGAAGATGTCGTTGCCCTCGGTCTCACCGATCGTCACGCGCACACCCTCACCAGGGAACGGCCGCACGATCACGCCCGCCTGCTCGCACGCCGCCGCGAAGGCGACCGTGTGCTCACCCAGCGGCAGCCACACGAAGTTCGCCTGGGTCTCCGGAACCGGCCAGCCCTGGTCGCGCAGCCCTTCGGCCACACGGTTGCGCTCACACACCAAAGACCCGACCCGGCCGAGCAACTCGTCCTCGGCCCGCAGCGAGGCGATCGCCGCCTCCTGCGCGAGCCGGCTCACCCCGAACGGAACCGCCGTCTTGCGCAGCGCGGCGGCCACCGGCTCACGGGCGATGGCGAACCCGACGCGCAGTCCGGCCAGGCCGTACGCCTTGGAGAACGTCCGCAGCACACAGACGTTCGGCCGCTCCCTGTACAGCTCGACGCCGTCCGGCACCTCGGGGTCGCGGATGAACTCGCGGTACGCCTCGTCGAGCACCACCAGCACATCACTGGGCACCCGGTCCAGGAACCGCTCCAGCTCGGCCCGCCGTACGACCGTGCCGGTGGGGTTGTTGGGGTTGCAGACGAAGATCAGCCGGGTCCGGTCCGTGATCGCGTCGGCCATCGCGTCCAGGTCGTGCACGGCGCCTGACGTCAGCGGCACCTGCACGGACGTGGCGCCGCTGATCTGCGTGATGATCGGGTAGGCCTCGAAGGAGCGCCAGGCGTAGATCACCTCGTCGCCGGGCCCGCTGGTGGCCTGCACGAGCTGCTGGGCGACGCCGACCGAGCCGGTGCCGGTGGCCAGGTGGGACACCGGGACGCCGAAACGGTTGGCCAACTCGTTCACCAGGTCCGTGCAGAACATGTCCGGGTAGCGGTTGAAGGACGAGGCGGCGGCCGTCACGCTCTCCATCACGCCCGGCAGCGGCGGGTACGGGTTCTCGTTGGAGGACAGCTTGTACGCCACCGGGCCTTCGGCCGCGGCCGGCCGGCCCGGCTTGTAGGTGGGAATCCCCTCCAACTCGGCGCGCAGCTTCGGGCTCGTCTCGCTCACCGCAGTCCTCCTCACGACCACCGGCGGCCCCTGACCGCCGCCGGCTTCCAATGCTTCTCACCTTATGAGGATTCGGCGCGACTGCGTATGGGTGGGGCCAGACCACATCAGTCCCACTGGCATCAGGGGCATCACCGTATGAAGGCGTACGAATCAGGGGGCGCGCCGCACATATATCTACGCGCCGGTGGCTCACGCCCTGGCGCGCATCGCCCGGTCAGGTGAGTTGAGACCTCTTCGAAACATCGGGGTCTTGGCAGGTGGGTGCACGCCGACAAGTCACGTACTTCAATATGTGACGTCAACTCCCTTGAATTCTAAGGCATTTGACTCCATATGACCTTGCAGAAACGTACCTGTCAACGTGTGCATATGCGTCCGCCCTACCCCACCGCATGAGCCCTACTATCGGCTCGCCATGACAGCAGCAGGGAAGCACCAGGTGAGCCGCGCGGAAACCTCTCGTCGAGGAAGTCGGCCGGGCCGGGCGGGCATCAGAGACGTGGCCGCCGCAGCCGGGGTCTCCATCACGACCGTCTCCGACGCCCTCAACGGCAAGGGGCGGCTCCCCGACGCCACCCGACGCCATGTCCGCGAGGTCGCCGACCGGCTGGGGTACCGCCCCTCGGCCGCGGCCCGAACCCTCCGTACCGGCAAGTCCGGCCTGATCGGTCTGACCGTGACGACGTACGGGGATGAACCTTTCACCTTCACGGAGTTCGCCTACTTCGCCGAGATGGCCCGCGCCGCCACCTCGGCCGCGCTCGCCCGTGGCTACGCACTCGTCATCCTGCCCGCGACCTCACGTCATGACGTGTGGTCGAACGTGGCCCTCGACGGCACCGTCGTCATCGACCCGTCCGACCAGGACCCGGTCGTGAGCGAGCTGGTCAGGCAGGGTTTACCGGTCGTCTCCGACGGCCGCCCCGCAGGATCCCTGCCGGTCACCGCCTGGGTCGACAACGACCACGAGGCCGCGGTGCTCGGCATCCTCGACCACCTCGCCGAGGCCGGCGCCCGCCGGATCGGCCTGCTGACCGGGACCACGACGGACACCTACACCCACCTGTCCACCACGGCGTACCTGCGCTGGTGCGAGCGTGTCGGCCAGACCCCGGTCTACGAGGCGTACCCGGCGCACGACCCCTGTGCCGGAGCCGTCGCCGCCGACCGCCTGCTCGCCCGGCCCGACCGGCCGGACGCCGTCTACGGTCTGTTCGACCCGAACGGCACCGACCTGCTCGCGGCCGCCCGCCGCTACGGGCTGCGCGTACCGGACGATCTGCTGCTGGTCTGCTGCAGCGAGTCCACCGTG
>NZ_JBFBJT010000069.1:0-38287 GCF_040686175.1 Streptomyces sp. NPDC086077
ACGACCCGGCAGGCGAGGCACCGCTACGCATCAGGAGTCTCAGGTGACCGACATGACCCAGCACATCGCCGCGCTCCCCGAACAGCGCCGCACGCGGTTCCTCGCACGGCTGAGGGAACACGCGGAAACCGTGGCACGGCGCGGGCCGACATCGCGCGGTCACACAGGCCCGACACCCCTCTCCCACGCGCAACGGACCCTACGGTTCCTCGACCACCCGGTCCCCGGCACCCCGCTGTGCCTGCGCCTTCGGGGCAGGCTCGACGCGGGCGCGCTGCGCGAGGCGCTGGCGTCGACCGTGGCCCGGCACGAGGCGCTGCGGACCACGATCGCCGAGCGCGAGGGCGCCCCGGTGCAGGTCGTCGCCACCGAGGTTCCGGTCGACCTGCCGCTGACCGAGGCGGAGAACATCGCGGCGGCACGAGCCCTCATCGAGCGGCGGGCCGCCGAACCGTTCGACCTGGGCCGTACGCCGATGTGGCGCGCGGCGCTGATCAGGTTCGAGCCGGACGACCACCTGTTCCTGCTCGACCTGCCCGCCCTCGTCTGCGACAGCCGCTCGCGCGGCGTGCTGATGCGTGAACTCGCCGCGTTCTACACGGCATTGACCGAGGGCGGCACACCGGACCTGCCCGAACTGCCGGTGCAGTACCCGGACTACGCCCGGTGGCAGCACGACCGGCTCGGCAGCGCCGACCTGGACAGGATCGGCGCGTACTGGCGCGGCAAGCTGGCGGGCGCCGAGGTCCTGGAGTTCCCTACCGACCGGCCGCGCGGCGAGACCCGCACCTTCGCGGGCGACCGCGCCCGCTTCACCGTCGGGGGCGAAGCCCTGCGGCGGGCCGATGAGCTGGCCCGGCAGGTGGACGCGAGCCCGTACGACGTCCTCGTCGCCACGTTCTGCACGCTGCTGCACCGGTACTCCGGCCTCGACGACCTGGTGATCGGCTCGCCGGACGAGAACCGTCACCACGACAGCGTGTCCTCGGTGGTCGGGCGCTTCACCGATCTGCGCGTGCTGCGTGCGGACCTCTCCGGCGATCCGACCTTCCGCGAGCTGGTCCGGCGGGTCGCCCGCGTGTCGGCGGAGGCCGACGAGCATGCGGGCCTGCCCTTCGACAAGCTGGTCGAAGCAGTGGACCCGGTCGTCGACCCGTCGCGCTCTCCCGTCTTCCAGATCGTGTTCGGGGTGACGGACGCGGATACCACGGACACCGCTGCCACCCTGCCCGGCATCGACATCTCGTACGAGGACGGCCCGGCCCACACCTCCTGCTTCGACATGAGCTGGAGCCTGAGCCGGCGGCCGGAGCCCGGGGCCGGCGCGGACCTCGCCGTCGAGTTCAACACCCACCTGTTCGACGCCGAGAGCATCGCCCGGTTCACCCGGCACTACGACGGGCTGCTGCACACCCTGACCGCGGCCCCGGACGCCCCGCTGTCCACGGCCGAGATGCTGAGCCCCACGGACAAGGCGTTCCTCACCGAGGCCGCCGGGGGCCCGGTGCGGCCGGTTCGCGAGTCCACCGTGGTTGCGGAGTTCGAGGCGCGCGCGGCGGAGACCCCGGACGGCGTGGCCGTCGTCGTCTCCGGTGTCGAGACCGGCTATGCCGAGCTGAATGCCCGCGCGAACCGGCTCGCCGCCCTGCTGCGCACGCACGGTGTGGAGCCGGGCGCGCGGGTCGGTCTGTGTCTGCGCAGGAACCTGGACCTGCCGACCGCGATCCTCGCGGTGCTCAAGGCCGGCGCGGCCTACGTGCCTCTCGACACGGCGCACCCCTCCGGGCGCGTCGCCGAGATCGCCGAAGACGCCCAGTTGCGAGTGGTGCTCGCGCACGCCGAGGCGGGCAAGGCCGTGAGCGAGGTCGGCGCGCCCGTCGTGATGCTGGACGAGGTCCGCGACGCACTGGCGGCACTGCCGGACGACAACCCGCCGCTCGCGGCGGGGCCGGACGGCATCGCGTACGTCATCTACACCTCCGGCAGCACCGGCAAGCCGAAGGGTGTGCTCCTCAAGCACCGCGGGGTCGTCAACTTCATCGACTCCACCCGGGAGCTGTTCGAGCTGACGCCGGCCGACCGGGTGCTCGGGTTCGCCTCGTCGACCTTTGACGTCTCCGTCTTCGAGACCTTCTCGGCACTGCTGACCGGGGCCCGCCTGTGCCTCGCGACCGATGAGGAACGGCTGTCGATCGAACGGCTCCAGACGCTGATGGAGCAGGCCCGTATCACCGTCATCGACCTGCCCCCGACCGTGATGCCGCTGCTGACGCCGGAGAGCTTCACCGACCTGCGCATCGCGTTCGTCGGCGGCGAGGCGTTCAGCGGTGAGCTGGTGAACCGGTGGAACCCGGGCCGACGCCTGTTCAACGGCTACGGGCCGACCGAGTGCACCGTGACGATGATCGTCGAGGAGTGCGGCGGCACCTGGGACACGTCCCCGCCGATCGGCCTGCCCATGACCAACCACGTGGCGCACGTCCTCGACCCCCGGCTGCGCCAGGTCCCTGTCGGCGTACCGGGCGAACTGGTCATCGGCGGCGCCGGGCTGGCGCACGGCTACCTCAACCGCGACGAGCTGACCGCCGAGAAGTTCGTCCCCGACCCGTTCGGCACCGCACCCGGCGGTCGCCTCTACCGGACCGGCGACCTGGTGAAGCGGCTTCCCGACGGACGCCTCGTCTTCCTCGGCCGCATCGACCAGCAGGTCAAGATCCGCGGCCTGCGGATCGAGCTGGGCGAGGTGGAATCGGCGTTGACCGGCTTCGAGGGGATCGGTCCGGTCAGCGTCCGGGCGTGGAGCGACGACAACGGGGACAAGCACCTGGTCGGCTGTCTGACCGGGGTCACCGAGCAGCAGGTGCCCGCGGTACGCGACCATCTGAGCGCGCTCCTGCCCTCGTACATGATTCCGTCCTTCTTCGTGGTCCTCGACGAGCTGCCGCTGACCAGCAGCGGCAAGGTCGACTGGCGCAGGCTGCCCGCCCCCGACCTGAGCCGGCCGGGCGAGGGGCACGGCGACGAGTCGCTGACCGAGACCGAGCGCAGGCTGCTGCGTGACGTGCTCACCCCCCTGCTGCACGACGAACGGATCGGCGCGCACGACGACTTCTTCCTGGCGGGGGGCAACAGCCTCCAGGCCGTCCAGCTGATGTCGGCGATCCACCGCAGGTTCGGTGTGGAGATCACGCTCGGTGACTTCTTCGCCTCTCCCACGGTCGCGCATCTGGCCGCCACCATCGACGCCGTCCGCGCCGCGAGCCGCGCTGACGACGGCGATCCGTTCGACGCGCTGACGAGCCCGTCCCGGCGGGAACCCGGCAGTGCGCCTGTGGTGATGCGTGAGGCGGGGCCGGCGCAGGTGATCCTGCTGCACCCGTCGGGCGGCGAGCTGTTCTGCTACATCCCTCTGTCCAGGGCGCTGCGCGGCGACATCGGCGTGACCGGTTTCGCCGCCGACCCCCGGGACACCGAGGTGCCCGCGCAGGAGGCGATGGCGGCGACCGCCGCACGCATCGCGCGCTCCCTGACCGAGACCGGCCTGCCCGCGTCCTGCTGCCTGGCCGGCTGGTCGTACGGGGGTGTGCTCGCCTTCGAGGTCGCCCGGCAGATCGAGGAGAACACCGGGGAAAAGCCACCGGTGATCCTACTGGACGCCGCCTACGACGAGGACTCCGTGCCCCTGGACGAGGCGACGGTGCGGCAGCGGTTCGTGCACGACGTCGCACGGCTGACCGGACGCGAGGGCCCCGAGGTGGCCGCGGTCCTCGACGACCCGGCCGCGGGGGTGGCCGACGTCGGGAAGACCCTCATCGATCTCGGCATCGAACTGGAGCTGACCGAGGAGGAGTTGGCCGCCCGCTTCGCGACGTTCCGGTGCTCCGCCCTGTCCATGCAGGCCTACCGCCCGCCGGCCCCGTACGGCGGACCCGTCACTGTGCTCGTCGCCTCCCCGCACATCGCCATGGAAGAGCAGTGGCGGGCGGTGTGCACGGGCCCCTTCCGGGCCGAGCGCGTACCCGGCGACCACTACACCCTGTTCACCGAGTCGGCGATCGGCCGGGTCGTCGCGGCGATCGAAGAGACGCTCGCCTCTTGAGGAGACACACATGCGGTTCGGCTTCACAGAGGATCAAGAACGGTTCCGGGCGGACGTGCGGAAGACTCTGCGCTCCGCCGAGGTCCAGGCCGCGGCGGCGGCGGCCACCGGCGCGTTCGGCGTCGAGCCGGACGCGCGCCCGCTCTACCGGCTGCTCGGGGAGCTGGGCCTGCTCACCGTGCACTGGCCCGTCGAGTACGGCGGCCGGGGCCGCTCGCTGACCGACGCCGCGATCGTCGCCGAGGAACTGGTTCGTGCCGGTGTGCCGGACACGTTCCATGTGAACACCGTCCAGATCGTCGGCCAGTTCCTGCTGATGGCGGGCAGCGAGGAGCAGAAGCAGCGGTATCTGCCCCCCATCGCCCGCGGCGAGAGCTTCGCGTCGGTGCTGTACACGGAGCCCGACGCGGGCTCCGACCTGGGCGGGCTACGGGCGGTCGCCGAGGCGGACGGCGACGGCTACCGGATCACCGGCACCAAGGTGTTCAGTCTCAAGACCCGCTTCGTCGACCTCGGCCTGTGCGCCGCCCGTACGACGCCGGGCGCGGGCAAGTACCAGGGCATCAGCCTGTTCCTGGTCGACATGCGGGCCCCCGGTGTGACGGTGTCGATGATCCCCGGCATCGGCGACGAGCACTTCCACCGGGTTGACCTCGACGCGGTCGCGGTGCCGGGCGCGAACCTGCTCGGTCCGCGCGACGAGGGCTGGCCGCTGCTCAACGAGGCCCTTGCCATCGAACGCACCGGCCTGGACTACTACCTGAAGGCGGAGCACTGGCTGGACGCCGCCCTCGAAGCCCTGGTCGAGGGTGAACCGGAGGCCGTGCCCGGCGGCCTCCTTGAGCAGATCGGCCGCTGGCACGGCGCGCTCGCCGCCGACCACGTCCTCGCCTGGGAGGTCCTCACCGGGATCGCGGCGGACCGGGTCGACCAGGTCGCGACAGCCGTCGCCAAGTACCACAGCAGCGAACTCGCCCAGTCCATCGCGGTCTGGGCCGCCGACATCCCGAACCCTGAGCAGCGGGCCAACCGCACCGGAGCGACCGTGACCCTGGAGTCCGCCTACCGGGAGGCTCCGGGACTGACGCTCTCGGCAGGCACCTCCGAGGTGATGCTCCAGATCATGGCCGCCTCGTTCGACTCCATCGGACAGGGAGACTGACATGGACCTCACGCCCGACCCGCTCGCCCTCCAGCTGCGCACGGCCCTGCGTACCGGACTCGCCGGCATCCCCGCCCGGATCGAGCTGCACGGCGCTCCGGTGACCGACGGCGCCTGCGGGCCGACCCGTGCGGTGCTCGACGCGCTGGAGGCGGCCGACTTCGAGCGCCCGGCCGACGCCGACGGGCTCGGCCTGGGGCTGAGTGCCGGGGTCCTGGTCAGCGAGGAACTCGGCCGCGCGGCGTGCGGCAACTCCTACCGGGCCGACGCGTTCGCCGCCGACCTGGGCGTCGGTGCGCCGAGCGTGGCTCTGGCGGGCTTCGAAGCCCTGCCCACCGGCAGTGGGGTCACCGCGACGCCGCGCGCCGGCGGCTGGGAGCTGACCGGCACGGTCACCGTCGACGACCTGAGCGCCGATCTGTTCCTGGTGGCCACCAGGGCCGACGGCGATCCGGTGCTGGTCGCGGTGGAGCGCACGGCGGACGGCGTCACCACGCAGGACGGGAGCTGGCCACCGGTCGTCCGGTTCGCGGCCACGCCCGTCCGCGCGGCGGGCGTCGTCGGCGCCCTGGACGAGGCGCCCACCGGTCCGCTCGCGCGCGCACGGCTGCGGCAGGCGGCCTACCTGCTGGGCATCGCCGACGGAGCGCACCGCATGGCCGTGGAGTACGTCGGCCTTCGCCGGCAGTTCGGCACCCGGCTGCGCGACCTGCCGGCGGTGTCGTTTCCCTTGGCACGCGCGATGGTGGCGTCACGGGCGACGAGGGCGGCGGTCCACCGAGGGGTCTGGCTGGTCGAGTCCGAGCCGGCCGCCGCCCGCACCGCGCCCCTCATCGCCCTGGCCATGGCGTCCGAGACCGCGCGTGATGTCGTGCGCCTGAGCATGCAGAGCTGCGGGGTGCGCGCGATGACGTCGGAACTGGGCCTGCACCGGTACTTCCGGCTGGCTGCGGCGGAGTCCACCCGGTACGGAGATCCCGCCGCGCTCTGGCGGATGGTCGGCGCCGACCACGTCCGGACGGTCCAGGGTGCCGCACCCTGAGGGGAGCCCCGGGCCGCAACGGCACCCCTGCCGCGGATCAACTGGCACGTGAGCTCCCCAGCGACAACTCCCTCGTGCTGCCGCCGGCGTGGGCGGCCGAGCGGATGAGTCCGGTCCGGTAGGCCAGTGACACCAGCTCCGCACGGTCGCGGACGCCGAGCTTGGTACGCACGCGGTAGAGATGGGTCCTGACCGTGGCCTCGCCGATGATCAGTTCGCGAGCCACGTCCTCGGTGGACATGCCTTGGGCCACCATCCGCGTCACTTCCCGTTCCCGCGGGGTCAGCTCGGTCACTTCCGGACACGTCTCGGCCTTCTGAGGCTCCGGCTGCGCACGGAACCAGGTGACCAGGCGCTGCGCGATGTTCGGCGCGAGCACGGTCTGGCCGGCGGCCGCCCCGTGGATCGCGGTGATCAGCTCCTGAGGACTCACGTCCTTGCCGAGCAGACAGCTCGCGCCGGCATGCAGCACGTCGCTCACCGTCTCGTCGGTGTCGGACGCGGTGAACACGACGATATGGGGCGACTCGTCCTCCTGACCGAGTCTGCGGATCATCTCCAGACCGGAAATGGTCTGGAGGTTGAGATCCGTGACCACGACATCGGGACGCATGGTGCGCACCAGGACGATGGCTTCCATGCCGTTGTGGGTCGTACCGATCACTTCGATGTCCGGCACCGCGTCGAGAAGAGTCTTGAGACCGTCCGCGATCACGGGCAGCTGGTCACAGACGAGCACCCGAATGGTCATTGTGTTGCCCCCCGACAATGAGTGAGAGAGAAGCCCCGCTGTCATCAATGGGTTACCGCGCGCGGGGATCGCGAGCCTCGCGTCGCTCGTGTGTGTTCGGCCTTATGGGCGTGACGAGCGTCTGTACGTGTGCGGCGAGGACGGGCCGGGCGCGGTCGGTGGGCCGCAGTCAGCGGCCGCGGCCGGTCTGCTCAGCCGTTGCCGTGGTCCGTCTCGGACTGGACCAGGACCGTGTCCGCCGGGAGACCGGAGGCGACAGCGCGGTGCTGGACCGGCTGCGGCGCGTCCGTGCCGGCGGCAGCCGTGAATCCACTCAGAACGGCTCCGAGCGCGATGACGGGGGCGGCGACAGCAGAGGTGAAACGCATGGGAAGCTCCTTTTGAAAAGACGCGCCGTTTCGACTCCGCCAAGACTCGCAATCGCTCTTCCCTGCCGGTTCCCCTCCGGGCACCCGCCCGGTCCCCTCGCTGGGGAGTGCCCGGCATACGGGGCTCACCGTGCGGTCTCCGGCACTTTCATGAGGGAGAAGAGGCTGTCCGCCGCTGACCGGTGCTGCCGTGCCATCTGCAGATGACCCTGGGCCTCGGCGGTACGGGCGAGGTGCCACAGCGCGCACGCCTCGTCGTAGCGCAACTCCATCCGGCAGGCGATCTCGTGGGCCAGCCGCTGCTGGGCCAGCGCCGTGTCCAGATCCCCCTGCGCGTACCGCACGAGCCCCGCCGAGAGGTGCACCGTGGCGCGGTTGATGTTGTCCGTGCTGCTGGCGGCCTTGGACAGCGCGTGGTCGGCGCTGTCCGCCGCTTCGTCCAGTGCCCCCATGCGCACCAGCACGTCGGCTCTGCGGGCGAGTACGAGCGGCAGCGCCGCGGGCATGCCGATCTGCTGGCACCGTTCCAGCGCCGCGTTGGCCCGCGCGAGCGCCTCCTCGTAGCGGCCCAGGCCCTCTAACGCCTGGGAGAGATAGCTCAGGGCGGTCACGGAGAGCTGGATCTCCTCGATCGAGTCGAAGATGGCCACCGCCCGCTCCGCGGACTCCATCGCCTCCTCGAACCGCCCGAGCCGCGCCAGTATCAGGCCCAGCATGCTGAGCGAGGAGCCGTCGAGGCGGGTGAAACCCAGCTCCTTGGCGCGTCTGCTGACCTCCTGGCTCAGCCGTAGCGCGTGCTCGAGCTCTCCCATGCTGCTGTACGCCTGCCCCAGCCGTGCCTGGCACTCCGCCTCGCTGTACTCGTCCGCCATCTGCCGGGACAGCCCCACGGCTTCTTCCAGCAGACCGACCGCGTCACGCAGTTGCCCGAGGCGCCACTTGCCCATGGCCAGGTTCATCAGATTCAGCCGGGTCAGCGAACGGTCTCCGAGCTGCCGTGACGCGCTGACCCCCTTCTCCAGCGCCACGTTGGCGCTGGAGTCGTAGCCACGGATGCTGGAGTGGAAGCCCAGCTCACGCGGCAGCCGCGCGGCATGCCACAGCAGCCCCCCGTCGTGCGCGGCGTCCACCGCCGCCAGAAGGCTGCCACGGTGCTGGTCGAGCCACTGAAGCGCCTTCTCCTTGTGATCGAACGTGCCGTCTACCTGGTGTTCTCCGTCGTCCTTGATGCGCCGCCGCCCGGGAAACACCACGTCGCACGCATGCTTCGTCATGCCCAGGTAGTGGTCCAGGAGCCGCCGCATCGCCGGCTCGTCCCCCGGCTCCCGCGAACCCTGGGCGATACGTTGCACGAAGCTGCGCACCAGATCGTGCAGGGCGTACACGCCCGGTTCCCTGGCCTCCAGCAACCGTGCGTCGACCAGCTCTTCCAGCACGTCCTCGGCCGTCAAGGCGTCCGTGTCGAGCAGGGCGGCGGCTTCCTGGGTGTCGAGATAGCGTCCCGGATGATGGCCCAGAAGCCGGAAGGCGGACTGCTGGTCACGCGGCATGGACTGGTACGACAGCAGCAGTGCGCCGGCCACCCCTCGGCCCTCGCTCGTGAGCTCGTCCAGACGCCGGTTGTGATCGCGTAGCCGTTCGACGAGTCGCTGCACGGTCCAGTGAGGACGGTTCGCCAGCCGGGCGGAGGCGATCCTGACCGCCAGCGGGAGACCTCCGCACAGCCGCGCCAGCTCACAGGCGGCGTCCGGTTCCCTCTCGACGCGTTCGGCACCGAGGGTGGCGCGCAGGAGCTGGTCGCTGTCCTGTTCCGGAAGAGCGCCCACGGAGAGCCATTCGACTCCGTCGAGCCCCGTCAGCCTCGGGCGGCTGGTGATCAGGACCAAGCTGTTGGAGGAGGCGGGAATCAGCGCACGGACCTGCTCGGAGGAGGCGGCGTTGTCCAGGATGAGCACCATGCAACGGCCCCGCATGTAGGACTGCCATCGCGCGGCGCGCCCCGCCGATACGGTGGGCATCTCCTCGCTCGGGATGCTGGCGGCGGCGAGCAGGTCACCCTGCGCGTGGAACGCGCTGAGCGGCTCCTGTCCCGGTGTGAAGCCGTGCAGGTCGATGAAGAGACTGCCGTCCGGATACTGCTCCACCAGCTGATGGGCGGCGCGCACAGCCAGCGCCGTCTTCCCACTGCCCCCCATGCCGTCGAGCGCAATGACCGTCGGGGCCCCTTTCGGGGCGCGTCTGGCCACCTCACAGACCCGCTCCAGTTCGGAACGGCGGCCCGAGAAGTCGGGCACGTCGAACGGGAGCGTGTGGGGGGCCTCGGTCACCGGGTGCGTGACACGTGTCGCGGGGCGCGCCGGACGGGCGAGCGACGGGTCCTGGCGCAGCATGCGGTCATGCAGTCCGGTCAGCTGCGCGCTGGGGTCGATGCCCAGCTCATCCGCGAGGTGTTTGCGCACGCGGGCGAACTCGTCCAGCGCCGCGGCCTGCTGCCCGGAGTGGTAGAGGGCGAGCATCAGCAGGCTGCGCAGCGTCTCGCGCAGGGGATGCTCGTCCACGAGGCCCCGCAGCTCGCCCGTGATCTCGGCTGCCTCGCCCGCGTCGATGCGCAGGTCGTAGAGCTGTTCCGCAGCGCTGATCCGCTGCTCCTCCAAGGCGGTCGAGGCCGCGTCGATCAGCTGACCCCCGGAACCGGACAGCACCGGCCCCCGCCACAGCGCCAGCGCCTCGCGCAGCTCCGCTACGGCACGTTCCGCCTGCCCCGCGTCCAGCGATTGCCTGGCCTGGCGCATCAGCTGCTGATGCCGGAGCAGATCGAGGTGTTCGGTCCCGACGACCGCGCGGTACCCCGGCCCGTCGGTGACAATGATCTCGAGGCCGTGAGGGAGGCGACTGCGCAGCTTGGCCACGGTCTTGCGTACCTGATGCTCGGCACTGTCCGGCGGCAGCTCGTCCCAGCCGGCCGTCACCAGTCGGGAGACGGGCACCACACGCCCGGCATCGAGGAGCAGGGTCACGAGGACACGACGTTGCAGTGCCCCGTTGACAGGTATCAGGGCGCCGCCGCTGCGTATCTCCAATGAGCCAAGGACGGCGAATTCCGGATGAAGATCCGCATCGTCTTCCATGGGTCTCGATGTCACCATCCATGCCCCCCGTACTGCGCATTGGCCCACCCTCACCCCGACAGTAGAGGATTGCGAATGACGGTAACAAGATCCTTTCGCCCCCTGGCAATCCGTTCGCGGGTGAGTTCCGGTGTGTCACCGTCGACGGCCACATAAGCGCGCCGGGAGCGTGAGTCGCCGATAGGAGCGATCATGTCGCCGACGTTGTACGGAAAGCGAGCTCCGTGAACCCATGGGGTCACGGCGATGTCCTCCATGCCGGTGTACGTCTCCAGTCTTCCTTCGGGCAGGAGGAAGAAGCCGACTTCCGCATACCGGAACGGGCTCGGCACCTCCGGACGACTGCCTTCGAGGCCCGTGAAGACCGCCGCCTCCATGTCGAAGCCGCGCGCGATCTCGACGAGCAGGGGGATGCGGTCGCCGCCCAGATGGGTCCGGCACGACACGATCCGCGGTCCGTACGGCATCAGCGCCACCTGTGTGTGGGCCGGGCCGGAGCGGTATCCGATCGCCGTCAGCCGCTCGTCGACCACTGCCTCGATCGCCGTTCGCTCATCGTCGGTCAAGGGCGCCGGGTGAAGGTAGCCCGTCACGAAGAAGTGCGGTGGCCCACTGGTGCGTTGAGCCGTCACCCCCACGACGTGATGGGCCCCGTTCACGGTCAGGGTCTCGACGCTCACCCGGGGAGCCTCTGCCGGGGCCCAGTCGTCCCCTTCGCACACCCGGAGCCGTTCGTACACCGCCGGAGGGTTCGCGGACAGGCCCAGCTTCCATGCCTCCCGGACCACGGGCAGCACCGAGTCGCCGTGTCCGCAATGCAGCACGGCATCAATCCCGTGATGCCGTGCGGTCCGCCCAATGGCTTCGCGCAATCCGATTTCGTCGGTGAAGTCGGTGAGCAGCAACTCCTCCGAGGCTTCTTCGAGTCTCGACGCGAAGTCGGTCTCCAGCTGCTTCGGATCCCATATCGACCAGATGCGGAATCCCAACTCGGCGCCTTTTCGCACGAGTTGGTGACTCGGCATCACCAGAAGCAGTCTGGGCTGTGAACGTCGAGAGAAGTGTGCACGCATACATGCCACTGTGGAGTGCGGCATTCCCCCCCTGCTCCCCTCCGCTTCCCCCCTCGCCGTCCAGGCCGTCCACCTGCCCGCCGTTCCCCTGGGACCCGGACTCCGGTGGGGAGCCGCCCCCCCCCGGGCAGGACGCCTGCCTGCCGGCCCCCGTCAGGCCGAGCCCGTAAGCGAGACGCGTAGTCCCGGCAGTGGAGCGTCCACGTACCGCGTACCCGTGGCTGAACCTGACGCGGATGCGCGGCTTGTCGATCCGTCCGTAGCGTCCGTCGTACGTGCTGGGACGGTCAGCGCGAGCAGTCCGGTCTCAAGGGTGATGACACGCCAACCGATAGGCCGAGCCCGACGTTCCGAGAAGTAATGCGCCGAGCACCGTGCTCAATTCCATGGCGAACGCACACCAAAACAGGGGTACTTCTGTGCGCAATGACTGGATAGTCAAGCCGGTAGGTCTGCCGCTCATCCGCCGCCGCTGCCAGGCGTGTACGTCCGACACGTTCGGGACGACCGGCAAGTTTCGCGTCAACGCGAACCACAAACTCCTCGATGTCTGGCTCCTCGCGCTCTGCACCCAATGCGGCGCGACCACAAAGATCACCATTGTCGAGCGGACGAACGTGCGCTCGGTCAGGCCCGATCTGCTGGACCGCGCGCACGAGAACGACCCCACCTTGGCGGCCGAGTTGCTCCAGGACGGCGCCATACGGCGCCGCAATCACATCGCTCTCGACTGGAACGACGCCTGGCGGCTCGACACCAGTGGATCGGATCATCCGGGCCGTGAAGTGATCGATGTCTCGGTTCGATTTGACGCACACATTCCGGTCAGGCCGGTGCGGCTCATCGCGGAAGGCTGTGGCCTTTCGCGGGCCGAGGTCGAGCGACTGATCATGGAAGGCAGTCTCGTTTCTGCGGTTCGTCTGAGCGGGAAACTCTCCAGCGACTTCGCCTTCACGCTCAAGCGCCACGCGGGTTGATCCCGCGCTGTCCGCTCTCTCGATCACATGGTGAAAGCCCGGGCCGGCCCTCGATCAAGTGGGGTCGGCCCTGGATGTGTTTCAGCTCCCCGGCGGCCGGCGGATTCCCGCCCGTCCGGGTAAACGCGGTGCGCAGGAGCGACGGAGCGCCGTAACCGCCCTGCGTCCCGGAGGATGAACTTGTCGCGGACGTGCCCGGCGCCGCAGTGGCCGTAGCTTCCCAATGACGCGGCCGACGGCCGCTCGGAAGGAGCCCGCCCCATGCTCCGCGGCGTACTGGAGAACAGCCGGCCGAGGCGGCGTTCCCCGTCACGACGTGAGAGGCCGACGCGGCACGGCGGGCACCGCACGCTCCCTCTCCGCCGCTTCCGCCCATTCTCCGAGCCGCTCGCCGCATTGACCATCTGAGTGAGGATCACGATGAGTCTCTCCGAAGTGTTCGACCCCGACATCCTCACCCTGCCGCTGTACGACGACGCCCACCGCGCACTCGCCGGGGAGATCGGGCAGTGGTGCGTGGACCGGGCCGAGGCGTGGGCGTCGCTGGACACCACCGATCCGGCCGCCGTCGGACGGGCGATGCTCACCGAGCTCGGCCGGTCGGGGTGGCTGCGCCACCTCGGCCCCGACCAGCCGGACTCCGATATGAGGGCCCTGTGCCTGAGGCGCCAAGCTCTCGCGTACCACGAGGACTTGGCCGACTTCACGTACTCGATCCAGGAGCTTGCCGCCGCCGCGATATCCCGCCACGGCACCGCCGAGCAGCGTCGCCGTGAACTGCCGGGCCTGGCCGACGGGACCCGTGCGGGGGCGCTGGCCCTCTCCGAGCCCGGCGCGGGCTCCGACCTCGCTGCCGCGGTGCTTGAGGCGACCCCGGACGGGGACGGGTTCGTCCTCAACGGGACCAAGACCTGGATCGCGCAGGGCGACATCGCCGACGTGTGCATCGTCCTCGCCCGCACGGGCGACGGCCCGGGACCGCTGGGCCTGACCACCTTCGTCGTCGACGGCCATGCCCCCGGTCTCAAGGCCGAGCCCATCGGCGCGATCGCGCCGCGCTCCTGGGCCGAACTGACCTTCACCGACGTCCGCGTGGGCCCCGAGGCCGTCCTCGGCGAGCGCGGCCAGGGACTCGTGGTCGCGCTCGACATCCTCGAACGGGCCCGGACGACCGTGGCCGGCGCCGCGCTCGGCTTCGCCCGGCGCGCCTTTCGGCTTGCCCGCGGCCATGCCCGTACCCGCAAGGCCTACGGCGGCCGGCTCGCCGACCTCCAGCTCGTCAGGTCCTCGCTCGCGAAGATGGACGTCAAGCTCTCGGCCGCCGCGCTGCTGACCGCCCGCGCCGCCTGGGCGATGGACCTCGGCCACGATCACGCCAAGCACGCCTCGACGGCGAAGCTCTACGCCACCGAGGCCGCGGGCGAGATCGTCGACAGTGCCGTCCAGCTCTTCGGCGCCGCCGGGCTCGTCGCGGGCAGCCCGATGGAGCGGCTCTACCGCCAGATCCGTTCCCTGCGGATCTACGAAGGGTCCTCCGAGGTCATCGAGATGACGATCGCCGACGCCCTGTGAAGCACGGCCGGGACGGGCCGCCGTCGCACCGCCCGCACGCCCGGACCCCTGCGTGACAGGGGAAGCCACTCCGTGACGCCCGGGCCGGCCGCTGCCGACTCGACGTGACCGGCAACGACCGTCGGCACCGCGAGGGTCCGGAGCGTCCCGGTCACCGCCGCCCGCGGCATCGAACGAGTCCTCGCCGGGGGCCTGCCGCCCGGTCCGCACCGGGCCACCGCCGACACCGAGGAGGTGGGCAACGGGCCCAACCGGCTCGCCTGATCCGGTCCGACCTGCACTCCCCAGACAAATGTCCGAGAACGACCGCACTGATCCCGGCCCACGGGCAGACACCGACGGTGCCGCGCCAAGGCGTCGTGAAACGTGCCGACACCCTGCACCTCCACAGGAAGGACCTTTCGTGGGATCCGTAGAGAAGCCGATGACGGCGTCCGGTGCCGTCGAGCAGGCCAGTCACCTCCGGCTCGTCGGTATCGGCGCAGGACCAGCCAACCTGAGTCTGGCCGCGCTGCTGCACGGCGATTCGGGACAGCCGAACCTCTTCTTCGACCGTAAGCCGAGCTTCACCTGGCATGACGACCAGCTGATCAACGGTGCGACCCTCCAGGTGTCGATCTTCAAGGACCTGGTGAGCCTCTCCGACCCGACCAACCGGTTCTCGTTCCTGTCGTATCTGCACGAGCACGGCCGGATCTACCACTTCCTCAACGCCCAGTTCGCCGAGGTGCCGCGCACCGAGTTCCGCAACTACCTGGCCTGGGCTGCCGAGAAGAACGAGAACGTGGTCTTCTCCGAGACCGTCGAACGGGTCGACTTCGATGGCGTCTTCCGCGTCACCACCGATCGCCGTCAGGTCACCGCCGACAACATCGCCGTGGGCGTCGGCACCGTACCGTGGGTGCCCGAGTTCGCCCTTCCGTATCTGGGCGCGGGCCACTTCCACGTCAGTCAGTATCTGAACCACGCGCGCAACCTGGCGGGCAAGCGGGTCGCCGTGGTCGGCGGCGGCCAGTCCGGGGCCGAGACCTTCCTCGATCTCATCTCCCGGCCCGACTCCGAGCGCCCGGCCTGGGTCTCCTGGGTCTCCAAGCGCCGCAACTACTTCCCGATCGACGACTCGACCTTCACCAACGACTTCTACATGCCGGAGTACTCCGAGTACTTCTACCGGCTGTCGGAGTCCAAGCGCGCCGAGCTCAACTCGGCCCACCTGCTCAGCTCGGACGGGATATCCGAGTCGACCCTCCGGGCGATCTACCAGCAGCTGTACCGGCTCCAGTTCATCGAGCGGGACGAGCACCGCTTCGGGCTGCTGCCCAACCGGACCGTCGTGTCCGCCGACCGCACGGCCACCGGAACGTTCGAGGTGACGCTGCGTCACAACGACGAGTCCGGCCAGAGTCAGTGCCTCCCGGTCGACGCGGTGGTGTGGGCGACCGGTTTCCGTCCCACCCCCAAGAAGTTCCTTGATCCCCTGAAGGACCGCATCGAGACCGAGAACGGTGAGGTCCGTGTCGACGAGGACTTCGCGGTCGCCTGGGACGGCCCGCCGGACCGGAAGATCTTCGTGCAGAACGCGGTACGCGGCCAGCGCGGCCTGCCCGACGTGAACCTGAGCCTGAACGCCTGGCGGGCCCAGCGCATCGCCAACCGCCTGCGCGGGTGCAGCGCTCCCGAGATGGCGATGTCGTTCATCGACTGGTCGGCCAAGAGCGGACGGGGCACGCAGTGGACCGCGTAGACCTCGCCGTCGTCGGCGGCGGAGTCATCGGCGCGCTCATCGCCCGTGAGGCCGTCGCCGCGTTCCCCGACGCGACCGTCGCCGTCCTGGAACGCGGCCTGATCGGCCAGGGCGCCTCCAGCCGCTCGGCCGGTGTCCACTTCCCGCGCGGGGCGACCGAGCGCGTCAGGTCCATGTCCGAGCACTCCCAGCGTGTCTGGGAGCACCTGGCCGCCGAACTCGGCCTGCCCATACGCGCGGTGGGTGCGACGGTGGTCGCGGCCGGCGACACCGACGCGGTCTCCGCCACCTACCTGCGCCTCGGTGACGAGTCCGCCCCGGCCCGCGGCTGGGCGGTCCCGCCGGGCTCCCGGGCATGGGACCTGGACGGGTGCCAGTACGCCGACGTCCAGGCAGTCGCCGAGCGCGTTCTGGCCGGGCTGCGCGATCAGGTGACTGTTCTGGAGGGAACCGAGGTCACGGACCTCTCCTTCGACGGCGGGCACCACCGCCTCACTCTCGGCCCGGGGCAGGAGCTGCTCGCCCGCCGGGTCGTCCTGGCCCCCGGCCCGTGGATCGCGCACCCCGCCTGGGCCGGTCTCGTCGCTCCGCTCGGACTGCGCGTCAAGAAGGTCGTCGCCGCCCATCTCGAAGAGATCCCCGCACCCGGCGATCCGCTCGTGGTCTTCCACGACGAGGACGCGTTCCTTCTGCCGCTCCACGAGCGCGGTCACTACCTGTTCAGCTACACCTGCAACCGCTGGGACGTCGCCCCCGACGACATCGGCCTCGTCCTGGAGCCGTCCGACCTCGACGACGCCCGCGCCGTCCTGGGCCGCTTCGCGCCCGGCCTGGTGGCCCGGTGCACCTCGGGCCGGGTGTTCTGCGACGCGTACAGCCCCCGCCGCGAACCCGTCGTCGCCGAGCTGCTGCCCGGCCTGGTCTTCGCCGGAGCCGCGAACGGCTCCGGCTACCGGCTGGCCCCGGCCATCGCCGCCGAGACCGTCGCCGCCCTGGATCTCACACCGACCGGGGCCACCTCCCCGCTACTACAGAGGCAGTCATGATCCTCAACCAGTACAACGAATCCGAACTGTCCGACGCCTTCGGCATCGAGATGTCCCCGGTCGAGGGTCTCGGTGTCGGTGCCGGCTGGGGCCGTGTCGCCCCCGGTGCCTCCTCGCACCCCGACCGGCACGACGAGACGGAGTTCTTCGTCATCGTCGCCGGTACGGGCGAGCTGACCGTCGACGGCCGCGGCCACCCGGTCCGCCCGGGCACCGTGGTGCTCTTCGAGCCCTTCGAGTCGCACATCATCACCAACACCGGCGAGACGGACCTGGTCTTCCTGACCCAGTACTGGCGCGACTCGGCCCGCGCCCGTACATCGGCGACGTCGCGCGTCCGCGCGAACCACACCGACCGTCCCCAGTTCGTGTTCTCCACGCCGCCGACCCCGAACGGCGACCTCCATCTCGGTCACCTCTCCGGCCCCTACCTCGGCGCCGACGTCTACGTCCGCTACCAGCGCCTCATCGGCAACGAGGCGTGGCACCTGACCGGCAGTGACGACTTCCAGAGCTACGTCACGGCCGTCGCGGCCCGCCAGGACTCCACGTCCGCCGAGGTCGCCGCGCACTTCTCGGCGGAGATCGCCGCGACGCTCGCCGCGATGGACATCAGCGTCGACGAGTACTACGTCACGAGCACGGAGGACGGCTACCGCGAGGGTCTTCAGCGCTACTTCACCCGGCTCGTCGACTCCGGGCACGTCCGTCCCAGGGCGACGCCCGCCCTGCTCGACGCCGAGACCGGCGAGTACCTCTACGAGGTCAACGTCGGCGGCACCTGCCCCAGTTGCTCGCACGGTGCGGGCGGCAACATCTGCGAGGAGTGCGGCGAGCCCAACCTCGTCGCCGACCTCGTCGACCCGTCCTCACGCCTGAGCAGTGCCGCGCCGAAGACCAGCGAGGTCGTGCGCTACACCCTGCCGCTGCACGAGTTCGCCGATGCCGTCGCCGACCACCACAAGCGGGGCCGGGTCCCGGTCCGGCTGCGTGAGTTGGCCGAGCGGGTCTTCGCCCGCAAGACGCTCGACCTGCCGGTCTCGCACCCCTCCGACTGGGGCGTGCGGCCCGCCGGGGACGACCTGGACGGACAGGTCATCTGGGTCTGGCCGGAGATGAGCCACGGCTTCCTGCACGGCATCGAGCGACTCGGCGCCGGGATGGGGCAGCAGTGGTCGAAGGAGGCGCCTTCCAAGGACTGGAAGATCGTCCACTTCTTCGGGTACGACAACAGCTTCTACCACGCGATTCTCTACCCGGTCCTGTACGGGCTCGCCCACCCCGAGTGGAACCCGGACATCGACTACCACGTCAACGAGTTCTATCTGCTGGAGGGCCAGAAGTTCTCCACCAGCCGGCGGCACGCGATCTGGGGCAAGGAGATCCTCACGCCCGACACCGTGGACGCGGTGCGCTACTACCTCTCCCGCACCCGGCCCGAGGGCGAGCGCACCGACTTCCGTCGCGCCGAGTTCGACCGCGCCTGCGCGGACACCCTCGTCGGCGCGTGGCAGGAGTGGCTCACCGGTCTCGGCGAGCGCGTCGAGAACCACGGCGACGGCGTGGCCCCCGACGCGGGCACCTGGACGACCGAGCACACCGCGTTCCTGGCCCGCCTGTCGATACGGCTCGACGAGGTCACGGCCGCCCTCAACCCGGAGGGGTTCTCGCTGACGGCCGCCGCGTCCGCGCTCGACGGCATCGTCACCGACGTCCGCGCCTTCTCCCGTCAGCAGTCGGCCCTGGCGCACCACGGCCGGTGGAGCTCCGAGGCCCGTACCGCCCTCGCGCTCGAACTGGCCGCGGCCCGCCTGCTCGCCACCACGTCGGCGCCGCTGATGCCGCGCTTCTCGGCCAAGCTCGCCGCCGCCCTCGGCATCCCGGCCGTCGACACCTGGTCCGACACGGTCGGTCTGGTCGAGCCCGGCAGCCGCTGCACCCTCGCGGGCACCCGCTTCTTCGGCACCGGTGAGCAGCGATGACCGTATCGATCATCAACCGCATCATCACCGAGCGGCCCACACACGACGGCTCCCTCACCGTCACCGGACTCGGCCACCGCACCACCGTGCCGCTCTCGGCGTTCCACGACCGGGCCAGGGCCGTCGCCGCGGCGCTGGGCCGCCGGGGCATCGGCGCGGGCGACCGTATCGGCATCCTCTCGGCCAACCGGCTCGAATGGGTGCTGCTCGACGTCGCCGCGCTCATGCTCGGAGCGCAGACCGCCGGGTTCGAGCCCGGCAAGTTCAGCCCCGACGCCGACCTGGTCGAGCGCTACGGCCTCGACGCCCTCTACACCGACGTCCGGCTGCCCGACGACGCTCCGTCCGGGGTCCTGCCGATCTCGGCCGTCGCCGACTACGCCGAGGAGGACACCGACGGATTCGAGCCGGAGCAGTGGGCCGCGACGCAGTGCACGACCGTCAAGTTCACATCGGGATCGACCGGTGTTCCCAAGGGACTTGAGGCCACCGTCGGCAGCATCGACTCCTCGCTGCACGCCGTGCAGAGCCTGTTCGCGCACCAGCCCGGCGACGACATCCTGACGTTCCTGCCGCTCTCGCTGCTTCAGCAGCGTTACTGGCTGTATTCGGCGCTGTACTGGGGCCACGACATCACGATCACGACGTACCAGTCCGTCTTCGCCGTGCTGCCGTCCGTCCGTCCCACCGTCGTCATGGGCGTCCCCGCCTTCTTCGACACGGCCAAGCGGCACATCGAAGGCGTCATCGACGGGGGCGTCGAACCGGCCAAGGCCGCCGCCGAACTCTTCGGCGACCGCATCCGCTATCTGTGGACGGGTTCGGCGCCCGTCGACCCGGCGACGCTCGGGTTCTACGGTGAGGCCGGCCTGGCGATCTTCGAGGGCTACGGTCTCAACGAGACCTGCATCGCCACCAAGAACCATCCCGGGGCCCACCGGGAGGGCAGCGTCGGCCGAGCGCTGCCCGGCAAAGAGATCGTCATCGACGACGAGGGCATCGTCTGCGTCCGCAGCGACCATCCGGTCAACACCGCGTACACGTACGCCGCGTCGGGCGACAGCGAGCGCATGTTCCGGCCGGGCGGCATTGTGCGCACCGGGGATCTCGGCCGCCTCGACGAGGACGGATTCCTCTACATCCTCGGGCGCAGCGACGACGTCATCGTCCTCGACAACGCCAAGAAGATCATCGTCAGGCCGATCGAGACGCGGTTCCGCGACACCGGCGCGGTGGCCGAATGCGTCGTGTACTGCCCCAGCCAGGCCGGACTGGTCGCCGTCGTCTCACCCCACCCGGGACCGGTCGACACGGCCGCGATCGGCGAGGCCCTGGCCGCGGTCAACGCCGCTTCGGAGCGCGACGAGCGGATCATCCGCGTGATCGTCGCCGACGAGCCGTTCACCGTCGAGGGCGGGCTCCTCACCTCGCAGTTCAAACCGATCCGCAAGCGCATCGCGGACCGCTACAGAGACCGGATCGACAACCCGAAGGCAGGCATCCTTGTCCACTGACCTCGACACCCTGGCCCGCAAGACGCTCTCCCAGGTGCTGCGCGACCACCCGGACCCCGCGAGCCTCGACCTCGGCGAGAACCTCGTGGAGACGTACGGAATCACCTCGCTCAACAAGGTCCTTTTCCTGACCTCCCTGTGCAAGGCGGCGGACGTCGGACTCGACAACTTCACCGAGGACGACCTCGCCGGGATGCGCACCCTCGGCAATGTCGTCGACGCCCTCCGCCCCCACGCCCGCCTGAAGGGATGAGTTCCTTGACCCACCACGCCTGGAGCCGGCACGCCTCCGCCCTCCTCGGAAACGAGCACGTCGAACTTCACCCGATCTCGGAGGAAGACCGTGGACCCCTGCGCAAGATCGCGTTCGACGACCGGATCTGGACCTACTTCGTATCCCGTGTCGAGGGCGACGCTGATTTTGACCAGTTTTTCGACGCCATGCTCGCTGATCAGGCCGCCGGCAAGCGCGCGGTCTACGTCATCGTCGACAAGAGCACCGGACAGGTCGCCGGCAGCTCCAGCTACGGCAACCTGAGCGAAGCCGACGGGCGACTGGAGATCGGCTGGTCCTGGCTCGGCGTCGACTTCCAGGGCAGGGGCATCAACCGCTGGGCCAAGTACCTGCTGCTCCAGCACGCGTTCGATGTCTTGGGCGCCGAGCGCGTCGAGTTCAAGACCGACGTCCTCAACGTCCAGGCCCGCGCCGGACTGCGCAAGATCGGTGCGTACGAGGAAGGCGTCATGCGCAGCTTCAACCCGATGCCCGAGGGCCGCAGGCGTGACGCGATCTACTACTCGGTGCTCCGCGCCGAATGGCCCTCGGTCGAGGACCAGCTCCGCCGCGTCGGCAGGGCGGTCAACCCGTGCGCGTGACCGACGCGCCGCTCCTGGAGCTGTCCGGCTCGCCGCATGCCCGTGGGCTCCTCCACGGGCGCGCGCTGGCCGGGCGGCTCCGCGGCTTTCTCGACGACTCGCTCGCCCGCCTCGGCCACCTCACCGACCGGCCGGCCGACCTCGCCGCGCTGCGGCCCGACATCGCGGCCCACCGGGCGGTGACCGCCGAAGCGCTGCCGGACCTCGCCGCCGAGATCGACGGCCTCGCCGCCGGCGCCGGGATCGACCGCGACGCGGCCTGGCTGCTGCAACTGCGCCGCGAGCTGATCGGTTACAGCCGAGTCACCGCCGGGGACTGCACGACGTACGCCTCGGCCGGCGGCGGGCCGGTGCTCGCCCAGACGGTCGACCTGAACGGCAACCTCGACGACCAGATCGCCGTGCTGTCGGTCTCCGGGCCGCGCCACCGCTCCCTGGTGCTCAGCTTCGCCGGTCTCCTCGGCTACCTCGGTGTCAACGACGCCGGGATCGCCGTGGGTATCAACCTCGTCCTCGGCGGCGACTGGCGGCCGGGCGTGCCGCCGTACCTGGCGATCCGGCACGTCCTCGACACCGCCGGCACGGTCGAGCAGGCCGTCGGGATCCTCCGGGAGCTGCCGCTGGCCAGCTCGCGGGCGTTCATGATCTGCGGCGTGGACCGGACCGTGTGCGTCGAGGCCACGGTCGCGCGGCGACGCGTCCTCGAAGGCGACGAACTGGTGCACACGAACCACTTCCTGGACGCCGAGCTCGCCGAGCAGGACGAGATCAACGTCTTCGCCAAGAACTCCTCCAAGCGGCGCCTCCGGACGATCCTTGACGCGGGCATCCCGAAGGCCGGCGACACGGAGCACCATCACCGGCTCCTCGCCACGCCCCCGGTCCTGGTGCCGGACAACGGCGACATCCGGCGGGAGCGCACGGTCGCGGCGGTGATCCTGCGCCCGGACGTGGGGGAGATGCGGCTGTGGCCGGGCGACCCGTCCACCGTGCCGGAGCAGGTGCACGTCTTCCCGTAGAAGGTGCGACCCCACACACGAATCCGGCCCCGGGACCATGGACATGGTCTCGGGGCCGCATGCTCGGTGCGGCTCAGCGCCCGATGAGATGCTGCTGGTCCTGCGGTCGCAGGCGCAGGCTGTGCTGGCCGCCGTCCACGGCGAGCATCATGCCGACGGAGGCGCTCGACAGCGGGCTCGCCAGGTAGGCGATGGCGCCCGCCACCTCGTCGGCCGTCACCAGGCGGCCCGGCGCGAGGAACTTGAGCAGCGACTCCCGGGCGGCCTCCGGGTCCTCCGTCCCCTGCAGCTGCTTCTCCACCCACGGGGTGTCCGCCGTGCCGGGCGCGACACAGTTGACACGGATTCCCTCGCGGGCGTGGTCCGTCGCCATGGCCAGGGTCAGCGAGTACACGGCGCCCTTGCTGGCCGAGTACAGCGTGCGCGTCTGGTGTCCGGCCCACGCCACGATCGAGCACGTGTTGACGATCGACGCGGCGGGCGAGCGGCGCAGATGCGGCAGGGCGTACCGGGCGACCCGGACCATGCCGACCACGTTGACGTTCAGGACGTTCAGCCACTCCTCGGAGCTGTTCGTGGCGACATCGCCGACCGCCGGTATGCCGGCGTTGTTCACCACGATGTCGAGGCGGCCGAACCGCTCGACCACGGCCTCCACCGCCGCCTCGACCTGGGCGTCATCGCCGACGTCGGCCTGGACGCCGAAGACATCGTCCGGCAGGCCCTCCGTCTTGAGATCGAGGACGGCGACCTTCGCGCCCCTGCTGGTCAGCAGTTTCGCCGTGGCCAGACCGATTCCCTGGGCGCCACCCGTAACGATCGCCACGAGTCCTTCGAAGTCACTCACTGGTTCTCTCCTGTCACATGTCGAACTATCAGGAATGAACGGCGGCCACCACGTCGTCCGGGCGGCGCAGCCGCGGACAGAGCCGCGCGCGCAGCGGCCCGAGGAGGCCGGCCGGGGTCCACCGCGCCCCGGGGCCTCGGTGTCGGTCTGCGCAGTGGGCGCGTCCCGCGGCAGCACCGGAGGAGGACGTTACGACCCCACCGATTCCGCGGCGTCCGCGGCAAGTTCATGGAACGGACACATCGCGCTGACCCATTCCCGCATCGGCTCATCACCTCGGTTACCCGGTGCGGTCCGGGGCTGTGCCACTCTCGATTTCGGTTCGGATTTTCTTGATGCAGTCCTGGGAGCTGAGGGATTTTTCATGCCGCTTGATCCGCTCTACGCGGGAATCAGGGACTACCGTGTCACCACCGGATTCACGCCGCTTTACACCATGTCGGTGGACCGGGCCCGGGTAGCGGATCGGGAGACCGAAGCCGAGATCTGGGACTGGGTGAAAGAACCCGAAGAGGTATTCGACTTCGACATCGACGGTCCGGCGGGTCCGCTGACGCTGCGGACGTACCGCCCGCAGCGCGAGAACGACGATCCGCTCCCAGTGGTGGTGTACTTCTTCGGCGGCGGCTGGGTCGTCGGCTCCCTGGACACGTGCGAGGCGATCTGCCGCGCGGTGGCCAGCCTGACCCCCTGTGTGGTCGTGTCCGTCGGCTACCGGCTCGCGCCCGAGCACCCGTTCCCGGCCGCCATCGACGACTGCTACGCCGCCGTGCGGTGGGTGGGGGAGCACGCGTCCGAACTGGGCGCCGACCCCGCCCGCATAGCCGTCGCCGGAGACAGCTCCGGCGGCAACCTCGCCGCGGTCATGGCCCTGATGGCCCGGGACAAGGGCGGGCCGACGGTCTCCGCCCAGGTGCTCGTCTATCCGCCGACGCGCAATGACGCCACGACGCGGTCCATGAGCGACAACGTCGATCCGATGTTCTTCAACGCGAAATCGTCGGCCTGGTTCTGGGAGCACTACCTCGCCGATCCCGCCGACGGCGAATCGCCTTATGCCTCACCGGCCAAGGCGGCCGACCACAGCGGACTTCCGCCGGCTCTGCTGCTGACGGCCGAGTACTGCCCGCTGTACGACGAGGGCGAGGAATACGCGAGAATGCTCTCACGCGCGGATGTGCCGGTGGAGTTCCACCCGCACAAGGATCTTCCGCACGGCTTTCTCCAGCTTTCGGCCGTGCTGGAGACGTCCAGGAACGCGATGCGCCTGATCGCCGACTTCCTGCGCAGGCGGCTGGGCTGACATGAAAATGACCGAAGACCGGCGCGTAGTGCTGCGCTCGCCCAGGTATGTGCTCGGCGAGGTCGAGACAGATCATTCCGAGATCAAGGGATTCGCCGCATTCGTGGACGACCGGCTGATTGTGCCCGATGCCGCGATGTGGGGCTGGGGCACCGTGCGCCGTACGGAACTCGACACGGCCACGCTCGCCGTACGGGCCGGACGGCAGACCCTTGACGCGGCGGGCGTCGCGCCGGACGAGATCGATGCGCTCGTGCTGTGTTCCAACACGTTCCCCAGCGAGGTCGGGGAGCACGGTGACCTGATCGCGACGGTCCTGCGCGGCCTCGGACTCAGCGACGTCCCGGTCACCGGGATCACCCTGAACCGGTGCGCGTCCCTGCTCACCGGTCTGCAGACGGCCGCCACGATGGTTGCCGCGGGCCGGCACCGGACCGTGCTGGTGATCACCACCGACGCGGTGCCCGACGAGTCCGCGCGGCTGGCCGACTTCGCCCTGTTCAGCGATGGCGCGGCCGCCTGCCTGATCTCGCAGCGGGTGGACGGCGCTCCCGAGTCCTACGAGTGGGTCGCCGACGCGCACGCCCAGGACCCTGCCTCCATGCTCCAAGGCACTGAGATCAGCGCCGACTTGGCCAAGGCGGCCAACCAGCGGCTGTTCGCCGGGACCGGTATCCGCGTCGAGGAGATCGACGGCCTGCTGCACAACAACATCTTCCTGCCGATCGTGATGATGAAGGAGGTCCAGGCCGGGTTCCGCCCGTCCCAGCTGGACACCTCGAACATCACCAGGGTCGGACACTGCTTCGCCGCGGACCCGCTGATCAACCTCGTCGACCGGCAGTCGGCCGGCGGCGTCCGCCCGGACGGGCTCTACCTGCTGGCGTCGAGTGTGTCGGGGCTGCGGATGTGCGTCCTGCTGAGGGCCGTATGAGCGGCCCTCACCTCCAGTCACCCAACGAAGGAGTCACCGAAGTGCAGAAGAACGCCGGCGCCGAGGCCACTACCCTGTCGTGGCTGCAGACCACCGTCCGGGAGGTGCTGCAGCTGGCCGAGTCCGAGGAGGTCACCGCGCGGACCCTGCGCGAGCTCGCCGCGACCTCGCTGCAGACGGTCGGCGTGCAGTACCGCATCCTCCGGGAGAGCTCGGTCCAGGTGGAGATGAGCGAGCTGATCGGCGACGCCACTGTCGCGGAGCTCGCCGCGCTGATCGACGGACGCAGGCGGAGCGCCGCGTAACCCACGGCTCCCGTGATGGATGCGCCCTTCTGCTCGTTCACGCGACGGGTCGTTCACGCGCATGCGATATGTCCCCACCCTGACCGAGGCGTAGGAACGGAATATGACGAGTTCACTGGCCGTGGCAATCATTGGTGCCGGCCCACGTGGCACCTCTCTTCTCGAACGTCTCATCGCCAACGCTGCCGAGTGTGCGCCGGACCGGACGGTCGACGTCCACGTCATTGATCCTCACCCACCAGGGGGCGGCCGCATCTGGCGGTCCCGGCAGTCACCGCTCCTGTGGATGAACACCACCGCCGGCAGCTGCACCATGTTCACCGACGAGACCGTCGCATGCGAAGGCCCGATCGTCCCCGGTCCCACGCTCAGCGAATGGGCCCAGGAACTGGCCACAGGCCGCCTGTCGTCGCCCGCAGGGTTCCGGCACGCTCCCTCCACGGCGGCCGAGGCAGGGAGGATGCACGACGGCTGGTTCACTACGCGTCGGACGCAGAGCGACTATCTGTCGTGGGTGTTCCGGAAGTTGGCGAAGAATGGCACGCCCCAGGTGCAGGTCCATTCACATGTGGGCCGGGCCGTCGACGTGCACGACCTTCCCCTTGGCCGGCAACGCGTTGTCATGGCGGACGGCCTTCCCCCGCTGGACGTCGACATCGTGCTGTTCGCCCAGGGCAACGTCGATGTCGAGCCGGATGCGGAAGAGGTGCGTCTCACGGAGTACGCGGCCGCCCATGACCTGTGCTATCTGCCCTCGGGATCGACCGCCGATCATTTCCTCGACCGGATACCCGCCGGCGAACCGGTGATTGTGCGGGGGCTTGGACTGTGTTTCATCGACACCGCCGTACTGCTGACCTCCGGCCGCGGCGGCACATTCCATCGTGATGACTCCGGTGAGCTGCACTACACGCCATCCGGTAAGGAACCCGTCCTCTTCGTGGGGTCGCGGCGCGGCGTACCGTACTGGTCGAAGACCCACTACAGCCTGGCCGGATCACCCCCGGAATCGTTCGGTCACCTCGACGCCGCGGCCGTGGCCGCCCTCGGCGACCGCCCCCTTGACTTCGCCGTGGACATCTGGCCGTTGATCGCCCGCGAAGTCACCCACGCGGGTTATTGCGAGCTTGCTGCATCGCACCAAGAGCTCCTTGACATGGACGCCCGTCAGTTCATTCACCGCCTCGACACCCTTGATTGGGACGGACCGGAACTCAAGGAGCTGGTCGATCAGGCAGTGCGGTTCGACGGGGACCGGATCGACCTGGAGGAAACAGCCCATCCGCTGGCCGGCCGCCGCTTCCCCGACCTGGATGCCTTGCAGAGCTGGATGGTCGATTACATCGACACAGGAGTGCGACGCGGGCGCGATCCTCGGCACAGTGCGGACCTGGCGATGGTGCACGGTCTGTTCTCCGCCTTCTCCAGGCTGGTTGAACTCGTCGACGAAAAGAGAATCTCTCCCACCTCATGGGAGCGGGATCTGCCGGCGTTTCTTGATTTCTGTCGATTTCTCACCAGCGGACCGCCCGGACCGCGGCTGGAGGAACTGCTCGCCCTGACCCGTGCCGGCGTCGTCAGATTCCTTGGTTCGGAGATGACGGTGACCACCCACGACGGGCTCTTCCACGCGCGGTCGTGCAACGTCAACGGATCGATCACCGCCCGGGCCCTCATCGAGGCCCGGCTCCCGGAGCGCACCATGCTTCGCGTGAGTGACCCCTTGCTGCGCAAGCTGATCCAGCGCGATGAGATCAGAGAAGAGACCCCATCGGCCCCCGACGGCGGCGACCGGTATCCCACGGGTGTCATCGATACCGTGGGTCTCATCGACACCGATTCTCTCAATCGCCTGAAGCGTGCCGATGGGACCACCCACGAGAGCCGTTTCGGGGTGGGAACGCTGTTTTCGGGAAGTGTGGCATCCGGCCGGTTCCCGTCCCCGAAGAGCAATGATGAATTCTTCCGGCAGAACGACATGATCGCTCGTGCCGCGCTCCATGAACTGTGCCGACGTGAAGTCGATCAGCGTAAGCGAAGCGTGCAGGCGCATCGAGAAGAGGTAAGCGTCATGTGTCCTCGCACATGAATGTGCTGTGGATACGCGGGGCGCCGGAGCGGACGTACCGTCTTGATGCCTCGATACGTCGGTGCGGAGCGCTGTCGCGAGCCGACCAGGATCCCTCGGATGCTGGAAAGCCGGTTTCGGCTGCCGAACGCCATGGCTCTTGATCGTTGGTTGCCCGAGGCCGATTGCCGTTGTGAAGGAGTCATACGTGGTGCAGTCCGAGATTCATGTTTCCGGCGGCGATACCGCAATCATGTCGGCCTCGCCCTTCTCCCTCCTGGAGGACGCCTCCTCCTACGCCGCTGCCGTTGACGCGTTCCTCGCGGATGCGGCCCGCGCGAAAGTCCCGGTCTGGACCGATGGGCGAGTCGATCTCGCGGCCTCCGCCGCATGCGCGGCGAGCGTGTACGGGGACGCGCGCCGGCCGGCCGCCTGCTCGTACGGCGTCATGCTGGAGCCTGAAGCGCTGCCTGCCGGTCTGGTCGCGCTCATGGATCCACTCGCCGGCCATTGGCTCGACAAGGGAGAGGTCGGAGCCGGTTTGCTCGACACGCTCTTCCCGCAGGAGCCACGGAGTGAGTACGGACAGCGGGAGGCCGGTGAGGATGCCGGCCGGGGCGAGGTGCACTCCCTGCTGATCGCCGGTCTGTACGAGCACCTCACGGTGGACACCATCTGGCCCCTGCTGCGCGCCGCCGAACGCCGGCCCGACGTGCGTCTGAGGATCCTGACCGGCCGGGATGCGGCTTCCCTGGCCTGGTTCACCGCCAAGCAGTACGTCCGTAAGGCCCCGGACGTACAGGAACTCGGCATGTTCACCGCCGTCGACCGCGGGCTTTCGCGCAGCGGCATCCGCCTGCTCGACGCGCGGGGCATGGAGACCGCGGACGTCAGGTCCGAGATCCTCGGCACCCGCTGGAGCCGCCTCCTTCTGCAGGGGCACGGCAAGGACGACTCCCTCAATCTCGCCGACTACACCATCTGCGGCCTGAACTCGCTCGTTCCCCGCAAGGAGAACGTCATCGGCCCGATCTGCGCCTACTCCGACGAGCCCACCTGCTACCGACCCCTGGACAAGCTGATCCAACTGCGCGACATCCGCGCGGCCGAGGTCGTGCTGAGCTCGTGCAACAACGGCCCTTTCACCGACGCGGCCATCTACGACCCCAAGTACCAACTGATGCTCAATGCGATCGACGGCACCGCCAGGGACGTCGTGGCCGCGATCACGGCACACGACGCCGGGCGTGCGGAGAACCTTTCCTGGATGGAGACGGTCCTCGCACACGGTTCCTCCGCCGCGGCCTTCAACTCCAGCATCCGCACCGCGGGCCCCTCTCCCGCGTACGTCCACTTCGGCATGGGAGACGACGAAGAGGCCATCACGCCGGAGCCGCCCTCACTGATGCCGGAACCGCTGCTGCTGACCACCTCCGCCCGCGTCACCGCCTATCTGGCGGGCGGACTCCTTCGGCTCAACAACCCCCTGCGATCCAGCCTCGAGAACCTGGCCACCAGGATCGACAGCCAGGTCGCCAGGGAGTCCCAGGCGGTTCACGACCCGGCCGAGACGACCCGCGGCCTCCTCGACGACCTGCAGTCGCTGGACCTCGCCATCGTCGAGCAGTTCGTGAGCAATCCGGAGAACGAACTCAGCGATTCCTTCAGCCACTTCGGAGAGCGCAGCCGTATCGATTCCTCGTCACTCGCGAGCGTGCGCTGTCAGTGCGGGCGACCTGCCGAGCGCTTCATCCGGCGTGCCCTGGTACCCACCGCGCTCGACACCGAAGGCGTCATCTGCACGCGGTGCAGTGATGTCGCCTTCCGGCTGCCCGGTGGACCCTCACTGCTGATCCACGCCGAGGAGGATCTGCTCCAAGGAAGTATCCAGCAGGTGCGGGTGGAGGTGCGCGATGCCCGCCCGGGCACGATCCACCTCGGCCTTTTCGTCGCCAAATACGGGCGTGAATACTGCACGGTCACACCGGATCTGCAAAGGGTCGACATCGGGCCGCAGGGAGACGGGGAGACCGAGTTCACCCTGACCGTGGTCCCTTACGCGGCCCCCATGGCCTATTACCTGACGGCATACGCCGTCCAGGACCTCGCCGTAACGATGGCTCGCCATCCCTACGGCGTCTTCCCCGCGCCCGACGGAAGCGAGTGACCCCGCGTTCCTCGTGAGCACGCTCGACAGCCGCGTCACATCTGAAGCACTCACCGTAGGCAATCTTTCCTGAAGTGGGCGATACCATGGCGAACACCACGATCCCCGGCGAACCCGAGACCTCCCCAGCACCCCCGTCCGGGGAGAACCGACTCGTCGCCGCCGCGCGGAGCAGAACCATGCGCGCCCCGCTGTTCTGGAGTGTCGTCGGGCGATTTCCCTTCTACCTGGTCGGCCTCGCCCTGGTGGTCTTCACCACCTCGAAGGATGCCGGCTACCTCTCGGCCGGCCTGTTCCTGGGCGCGTACAGCCTGGGCACCGCGCTCTTCGCGCCGCTCGTCGCCCGCCGCGTCGACAGGTACGGGCAGACGAGTGTGCTGCTCATCACCGGTGTCGTGTACCCGGTGTCGCTGATCGGCTTCGTCACCTTCGAATCCGGGTCCCTGGCCGCGCAGTTGGTGTGCGTGGCCGTCGCGGGCGCCACGGTTCCGCCGATCAGCGGCTGCATCCGCGCCCTGTGGCGCGCGACGGACGGGCTGGAGCCGGCGGGTATCTCCCTGGAGACGGTGCTGTTCAACGTCTTCCTGATCGGCGGGCCGCTTCTGCTCAGCGTCATGCTGCTCCTGGGCAGCCCGGGGGCGGCCATCGTCCTGGGCGGCCTGCTCGCCGCCGCGGGCTCCATCGGGTTCGCGACGACCCGGGCCTCGCGAACCCAGCCCGCCACCCCGAGCGAGCGCGACCCCCTCGGCGCGCTCCGCTCGGGGGGCCTGCTCCTGGTGCTGGCCCTGGTCGCCTGCACCGCCATCAGGACGGGGATCTACAACGTCGCGCTGCCCGCCTTCGCCGACGATCACGGCTCGGCCGGCAGCGTCGGCCTGTTCTACGCGGCGTGGGGCGTCGGCGGGATTCTCGGCGGACTCTGGTACGGAAGCCGCAATCGGCGCTGGTCCCTCAAGCTCGCCGTCAGGGTGGGCCTGCTGGTCGTCAGCGCGGGCGCCGCCCTGCCCGTACTCGTCTGGGACAACTGGTCGATGGGCTTGGCCCTGGTCGTCCTCGGCTCGTTCGAGGCGCCCATGACGGTGATCCTGTACGAGATCATTTCGCGGACCGCACGCGAGAGCCATGTCACCGAGGCATTCACCTGGTCCTCCACGATCAGTCTCGGCGGCTCCGCGCTCGGCGCACAGATCGGCGGCCTGCTCATCACTTCCCCCGGCACCCAGATGGCCTTTCTCTGCGCGTGCGCCGTCCTGCTGGTCGCCGTCGCCATCGCCTTTGCGACCCGCCACCGGCTCGCGAAGGCCTTCTGACCCCGATGCCGAGCGCCGCCGGACGGCCGGGACACCCGAGACCGTCCAGTTCGCGGCCAAGCCCCGCCTGGCCTGGGAGATGATCGCCGCCGCGCTGAACGCCGGAGTGCAGGCACCATGGGTGACCGGCGACGAAGCCTATGGCCAGGATCCACAGCTCCGTGCCGCCCTGGAATCACGTGGGACCGGCTACGTGATGGCCGTCGCCTGCTCAACTCAGGTGCTGATCAACCACGGTCGCACCCCTGTCCGCGCGGACATCGTGGCCGACCGCCTGCCGGCCACCGCCTGGCAGCGGCACAGCGCGGGCCCCGGCGCGAAGGGACCGCGCTGCTACAACTGGGCCTGGATCCACATCGGCGGATTGCCTGACGCGGGCCTCCGGGCGATGAGGCGGACAGCCGAGCGCCTCGCGACGGTGGCGCCGGTTTCTTCCCACAGAGATGTGGATGAGGTATCCGATTAGACTCGTCGCATGACGAGCGCCCCCCAGCGCAAGGACGCCGCCCGTAACCGGGAGCGGATCGTCGCCGTGGCCCGGGAGCTCGTGGACGAGGGCGCACCACTGCAGCTGAACGACGTCGCCCGCCGCGCCCACCTGGGCGTCGGCACCGTCTACCGCCACTTCCCCACCGCCGAGGCGCTCCTGGAGACCGTCGCGACGCCCGGCCTGGAGGCACTCGCCGCCTGCGGTGAGCAGGCGCCGGCCGACGACGACCCCGGGCGTGCCCTCGCCCGCTTCCTGACCCGCACCGTCGAGGCGCAGGTCACCGACGCTTCCCTGGCCACGGTCACCGCCGCGGCCACGGACACCTTGCCGCGCACTACCGAACTGAAGCGGATCCTGAGGGCGGCCGGGGGACAACTGCTCGACCGGGCCCACGCGGCCGAGGCCGTACGCGCCGACCTGACCGGCGACGACCTGGTCCCGCTGATGTGCGGAATCGTCTACGCCGCGAACGTCCGCAGCGGCACCGCCGACCGCGTCGGGACCGCCCGCCGCTATCTGGCCTCGCTGCTGGACGGCCTCCACCTCGCCGCCGCCGAGCAGAGGCAGCCCGCTGTGAGGGACAAGCCGGCGTGAAGGCCCTCGCGAGCATCGACCCCACCCCGCCGACGGACCGGCACCCCGAGCGGGTCTGGTACACCTCCTACGGCTCCAACACGCATCTCGACCGGCTCGCCTGCTACATCAGGGGCGGTCGGCCGGTCGGTGGCGTGCGGGAGTATCCGGGGTGCCGCAACCCGACGATGCCCACCCGGTCGAAGCCGGTGGAGCTGACCGGAGCCATGTACTTCGCCACCAGGTCCCTGGTGTGGGGTGGTGGCCGGGCCTTCTACGACCCGCGGGCCGGCGGCCGGGTGCTCGCCAGGGCGCATCTGGTGACCGCCGACCAGTTCTTCGACATCGCCGCCCAGGAGATGTACCGGGATCCGGGAATGGACCTCGACCTGGTCGACGTACTGACGAACGGGCGTGCCGTCCTGGGGGAGGGGCGCTACGAGACCCTGGTGTGCGCCGGTCAGGTCGCCGGGCTGCCTGTGCTGACCTTCACCGCTCCCTGGCGGATGGACGACGTGCCGTGGGTCCCGCCCTCGACCGCCTACGTGCGGTACCTGACCTCGGGCCTGCTGTCGGCGGGTGCGTGGGACATTGAGGCGATCACGTCGTACGTCGCCGCCTGCCCGGGCGCGTCCGGTCGCTGGTCCGAGCAGGCCCTCGCCGATCTGTTGAGCCCAGGGACGTAGGGCAGGGGCGGGGCCCGGTCAGCCGAGGAGGCGGACGGGGGTGCCGGCGAGGTAGGCCTCGATGTCCTCGACGGCCTGGCCGTAGTAGCGCCGGTAGTTGGCCTGGGAGACATAACCCAGGTGCGGGGTGGCGAGGAGACGCGGGGCCTCGCGCATCGGGTGGCTGTCCGGCAGGGGCTCGCTGTCGAAGACGTCCACCGCCGCGCCGGCGATGCGGCCCTCGTGCAGGGCCGCGAGGAGGGCCTCCTGATCGACGATCGCCGCGCGGGAGGTGTTGATCAGGTGGGCGGTGGGCTTGAGGAGGGCCAGTTCCGCCGGGCCCAGGAGGGCTCGGGTGCGGTCGCTCAGGGCCAGGTGGACCGAGACGAAGTCGCTGGTGGCGAGGAGGTCCTCCTTCGTGGGGGAACGGTCGACCCCGATCTCGTGCGTGCGCTCCTCGGTGAGGTTCTGGCTCCAGGCCGTGACCTCCATGCCGAAGGCCAGGCCGATCCGGGCGACCCGGCTGCCGATCTTGCCGAGGCCGAGCAGGCCCAGGCGGCGGCCGTGCAGGTCCGCGCCGACGGTGGACTGCCAGGGGCCGCCGGTGCGCAGGGCGGTGTTCTCCTGGACGACGCCGCGGGCCAGACCCAGGATCAGGGCCCAGGTCAGCTCGACCGGGGGAGTGGAGGAGCTCTCCGTGCCGCACACGGTGACGCCGTTCGCGTGCGCGGCGGCGTAGTCGATCACCGAGTTGCGCATGCCGGAGGCGACGAGGAGCTTGAGGCGGGGGAGCCGGTCCAGGAGCGAGGCGGGGAAGGGGACGCGTTCGCGCAGGGTGACCACGAAGTCGAAGTCAGCCAGAGCCGTTGCCAATTGGTCCTCGGTGGGGACGTGGTCGGGGAAGGTCACGACCTCCACACGGTCGCCGAGCGGGGTCCAGTCGGCGACGGTGGTCGCGACGCCTTGGTAGTCGTCCAGTACGGCGCAGCGGTAGCGCATGTCTCGTCCTCCCGGGGCGGGTGTCTCTCCCCAGGGTGGCGGGTGCGCCTCGTGTTCGGACGCGGGCCCCCGTCGTTCACCTCTGCCGACCGGGGCCCACTGGCGTCCCGGGCCCGGCCGCGGCGGCGACACTCCCCCGAGTTGCGCGGACGTACGCGCGCACCGTCGGGCCAGATCCGATGATGTGATCACATCAGGCCGCGCCAACGGATCGCTAACATGTGGCCAATGGTTTTCCCTGGCGTCGGCCCGGGGCCGGCGTGAAGCCGCCGGGTGGACGCGGGGAAAAGCCGTGACGGCGGTGCACTCACCTGCTGGAACGCTGGCGGGTGCCGATGGTGTCGCCCGGGTGCGGGTGGCGGAGAAGTGCGGGGGCGGGGGCAGGAACTCGCCCAGAGTGGTCCGTCTTGTGTGGTGGAGCGTGGCCCGGCTCGGGCCCGCGCTCGGGCGTGGGCGCGTGCGTGGGAAGGCTGTGGGCGGTGTGATGCGGTGCGGACCTCGGTTCGGACTGCGGTTCGGACTGCTGGGGCCGCCTGTTCTGTACGGGCCGTGCGGCGGGGAACCGTGCTGCGGGGAGCCCTTCGACGGGGAGACACGGGAGGCCGGCGGCGAGCCGGCGACGCCCGACGGGTCCGACGACCTCGGGGGCGCGGGCGCTAGTTCAGGTCTGGAGACAGGGACGGGGTCCGCGTCACCCGGACCTGCCGTGCGCCCCGTCAGCAGCCCCATGGCACGGGTTCTCCTCGCCGCCTTGCTCCTCGAAGCCGGTCGGGTCGTGCCCGTCGCGTCCCTCAAGGACACCTTGTGGGGTGGCGCGCCGCCCGCCTCCGCGCAGGCCTCCCTGCACAACCACGTCGCCCGGCTGCGCCGGATGCTCGACGATCCCGGGCGCCTGCGTGCCGTGCCGCCCGGATATCTGCTGCGGGTCGAGCGGGGTGAGCTGGACGTCCATGTCTTCGAGAGCCACGTCGCCGGGGCGCGCGCCGCGCACGCGGGTCGGGAGTGGGCGCGGACGGTGCGCGAGTGCGCGCGGGCGCTCGCGCTGTGGCGGGGTGCGCCCTTGAGCGGGTTGTCGGCCGAGGTGGGCGGGTACGCGTTCGTGCAACGGCTGGTCGAGGCGCGGCTGCTGGTACTGGAGTGGCGGTACGACGCCGAGCTCGCCCTGGCGGCGGAGCGGGTGGCCGGTGGTGACCGGCTGGCCGGGCTCGTCCCGGAGCTGGCCGCACTCGCCGCCGAGCATCCGCTCCACGAGGCGTACCACCGCCAGCTCATGCTCGCCCTGCACCGCACCGGCCGCCGTGCCGAGGCCCTCGCCGTCCACCGCGATCTGCGGTGGCGGCTCGTCGAGGAGCTCGGGGTCGAGCCGGGAGCGGGGGTGCGCGCGGCCCATGTGGAGGTGTTGCGCGCGACGAGGAAGGGGGGCGGGGCGGCGCGCGACGATTCGGGCGGCGCGTCGCTGCCGGGCGGGAGTGCGGCGCGGGCGGACGTGCACGGCCCGGGGGCCTGCGCTCCCCGGCCGTTCCAACTACCGCCACCCCCGGCCCACTTCACCGGTCGCGAGTCGGTGCGAGACGCCCTGCTGCGGAGCCTTACCAGGCCTGCCGCGCTCGCCGTCGTCAGCGGCATGGCCGGCGTCGGCAAGAGCGCGCTCGCGCTGTATGCCGCACATGCACTGGCGGAACGTTTCTCCGACGGTCAGCTCTACGTCAATCTGCACGGCGCCACCCCGGGCATGACCCCCCTCACCGCCGGTCAAGCACTCACGGCGCTCCTCCGCGACCTCGGCGTCGAACCCCGCAGCGTCCCCGAACACCCGGATGCCGCCGCCGCGTTGCTGCGCTCGCTGCTCGCCCCGACGCGCACGCTCCTGGTGCTGGACGACGCGGCGAGCGCCGCGCAGGTGCGGCCGCTGCTACCGGCCGGTGCCGGGTGCGCGGTGATCGTCACGAGCCGTTCGCCGCTGACCGCGCTCGACGGCGGCAGGCGCTTCCGGCTCACGCCGCTGAGCGGAGCGGAGAGCGCGGCGCTGCTGCGCGCGGTGTCCGGGCGGGACGGGCTCGACGCCGGGCACCCGCTCGTCGAACTCAGCGGCCGACTGCCGCTCGCCCTGCGCGTCGTCGCCGCCCGGCTAGCCGCCCGCCGGGCGCTCACGCCGGACGTACTCGCCGGTCAACTAGCCGCCACCGAAGGGAGGTTGCACCATCTGGAGTACGACGACCTGAGCGTACGGCGTTCCCTCGCCGTCGCCCATGACGCGCTCGCCGCCTCCGACCGCGAGGCCGACCGGGACGCCGCCCTCGCGCTGCGCCGCGTCGGCGCGCTCGACCTGCCTTCGTACGGTGCACCTTTGATCGCCCGCCTCACCGGCACCGGCGAACGCCGCGCCGAGGCCGCGCTGGACCGGCTGGTCGACGTGGCCCTCCTGGAGGAGACGGCGTACGCCCGCTACGCACCCCACGACCTGGTCCGCGACTTCGCCCGCGAACTCGCTGCGGCGGGCCGACGCGGCGAGGACGACGGCACGGGACCCACCGGGGTGACTGCGGCGCAGTCGGCGCGTGGGCGTCGCCGGGAGACCACCGGCGACCAGCACACCGACATGACCGAGCCCTCTACTGCGGCCCCGGTGGGCGCGCCCACCACAACGACCGACCACACCCACCCCACGGGCGGCACCCCTGGGCCCGCCCATCACGGGGCCGCCGCTCCCGGGGCCGTCGACTCCGGGCCCGCCGACTCCGGGGCCGTCGACTCCGGGCTTGCTCATCGTGGGGCGGCCGACTCCGGGCCCGCCGACTCCGGGGCCGCCCATCGCGGGGCCGACGCCCCCGGGACCGCCGGCCTCGACGCCTCCCGCCCCGACCTCGCCCACCTTCAGGCCGACTCGCACCTTCAGGCCGACTCCCACCTTCAGGTGGCCGCCCACCCCCGGGTCTCCGCCCACCCTGACGCCCGCGACGATCTCATCGACACCGCCCTCCGCTGGTACGCCGCCAGCGCCGAGCGCACGCTCGCGGCCATCGTCGAACCCGGGCTCGACCAGGACGACCGGCGTCGTCCCACCGCCGCACAACCGCCCGAGCATGCCGCGTACGTGGCGACCGTCGCCGCATTCGACGGGGCCGAGGCGGCGTTCGCCTGGGCTGACGGTGAGTTGTGCAACGTCGTCGCGCTGGTCGAGACGTACGCCGAGGGCGCCTGTGAGCGCCGCGCCGCCTACCTCTCCACCCTCCTCCGGCTGCTCGCCCCTTGCCTGCACCGCAGCGGCCGCATCCCCGAGTTGGAACTGCTCGGGCGGGCCGCGCTCCAGTTGGCGCGGCGGCTCGGGGACACGGCGGCGGAGGCGACCGCGTTGGTCGACCTCGCCGGAATGCACTTCCTCACCGGCCGGCACAGCGAGGCGCTCGCGCTCAACGACGAGGCGCTCGCCCTCTGGCGGCACCTCGAAGCCGCCTCCTGGATCCGGCGCTGCCTCAACAACCGCGGGCTGCTGCTCGAAGGCCTGGGACGGTACTCCGAGTCGGAGGACGCGCTGCGGCAGAGCCTCGGGTACTCACGCCGGCTGAACGATCCGTACGGCGAGGCCGTGACGTACAGCCATCTCGGCAACCTGCACGAGCACACCGACCCTCGTGTCGCCGTCGAGCACCACCGTCGCTCGCTCGCCCTCGGCGTCGGGATCGGCGCCGTCATCGTGCAGCACTCCGCGCACTGCAACATCGGCTACGCCCATCTCACCCTCGGTGAACCGGCCGCCGCCGCCGAGCACTTCGAGGAGAGCCTGCGCATCCTCGGCGGTCACGGCGACTGGCACGGCGAGTCCCAGAGCCGGCTCGGTCTGGTCCGCGCGCTGCGGCAGCTGGGCCGTGCCGCGCATGCCGAGAGCGAGTGCGCGGAGCTGCTGCGCCGTGCCGACGCCCGCTCCGACCGGTACACCGGGGGACTCGGCCGGCACCAGTACGGTCTGCTGCTGCGCGACCAGGGCCGCGAGGACGAGGCGCACCAGGCGTGGCGCACCGCCCTGACCGACCTGGACGGCACGGACGAACGGGCGGTCGTCACGGAACTCCGGTCCCTGATTCCGGGTTCGCCTCCCTGATCCCGGCTTCCTCCTGATCACTTCGCGTCCGCATAGCACCCCACCACCGCCGTGGAGAACGGAAACCGCACCGGCGTCTGCCCGAACGTCAGCCGGGCCGCCAACGCCCCCGCCTCCCGGATCGCGGCGACGACCGTCTCGGCCTCCTCCTGCGGACAGTGCACGATCACCTCG
>NZ_JBFBJT010000070.1:0-38089 GCF_040686175.1 Streptomyces sp. NPDC086077
GGAGGGCCTGTTCGCCGAGCGGGGAGGGGGCCTGGGCGGCGGTCCGGGGGCCGCGGTCGGTGGTGCGGAGGAGAGAGACGGCGGTGCCGCGGCGGTCGCGGTGGCCGAGCCGAGCTGGGCCGTCGTGCAGACCGGGGCCGTGACCGCGCTGGTCGCCGACGGGTAGACGTCGTCGGTGCTGTCGTCGACGACTCCGCTGCCCGGGGTGGCGCCGGTGCCTTTGCCGTCCTTCTCGGGGCTGTCCTCGCCCTTGTCCTGGGCCGTGCCCGTGGACCCGCCCGAGGTGCCGCCCGTGCCGTCGGTGCTTCCGCCCTCACTCGCGCCGCCCTGCGCCTGCGCGCCGTGGCCGGCGATCGAGGGGTTGGCGTCCGGGCCGGTGGAGTTGGAGACGTGCACCAGCGCGGGCACGGCGGTGCACACGAAGAGCGCCGCCGCAGCCATGCCGACGGCGGCCTGCCGCTTGCGCGCCCGGCGTGCGGGCACCGCCCGCCGCAGATGGTCCAACGAGCCGTCGCGCGGCTCGATCTCCTGCACCGCGTCATGCAGCATCCTGCGCAGTGCCAGCTCGTCCGAGTCGAGCCCTTCGGGGCTCTGGTCGTCGAGGCCGTGGTTCACAGTTCCGTTCCCAGCGTGCGGTTGCTTCGGCTCCTGCTCGTGCGCCTCGGTGGGCTCACGCAAGATATCGGACGAGGAGTCGTCGGACGCCTCACGCGCCCGGCCCCACCGCGCGGGCTCCCCCCGCTCACGAGGCTCCCCCGTCATGCCGGCGCCTCCATGGCTATCCGCAGCGCCGCGATGCCACGGGAGCCGTACGCCTTCACCGAGCCCAGCGAGATGCCGAGCGTCTCGGCGACCTGGGCCTCGGTCATGTCCGCGAAGTAGCGCAGGACCAAGACCTCGCGCTGCCGGCGCTGCAGCCCCTTCATCGCCTTGATGAGGGAGTCCCGCTCCAACTGGTCGTACGCCCCCTCCTCGGCGCTCGCCATGTCCGGCATCGGCTTGGAGAGCAGCTTGAGGCCGAGGATGCGGCGGCGCAGCGCGGAGCGCGAGAGGTTGACGACCGTCTGGCGCAGATAGGCGAGGGTCTTCTCGGGGTCGCGGACGCGCTTGCGGGCGGAGTGGACGCGGATGAAGGCCTCCTGGACCACGTCCTCGCAGGAGGCCGTGTCGTCGAGGAGGAGCGCGGCGAGACCGAGCAGCGACCGGTAGTGCGTGCGGTAGGTCTCGGTGAGGTGGTCGACGGTGGTGCCGGCCGCCGCCGCGTCTTCGGCACCGTCACGCTGACCGGGGATGCGGGCGGGCCGCGCTGCGGGCATGGGCGCGATCACCGGCATGCCGCCGGCCGTGCCGGGCATGCGGGTGCGTGCGGGCCGCCGGGGCGGCCGTAGGGCCGTGCCGCCGGCCACCGCGGGGAAGTCGAGTACCTCTGCCACGCCAGTTGGACACGTTCACCCCCGTCAGGGTTGTACGTGCCGGACGTCACTCTTGTTCTCGCGTCAGGCAGCACGACTGACGGTGCCCCATATGCCCTCATGAGTCCCGCTCTTCCCCTATGTCCCATACGAGCGAGCGTCCCCACGCCCACTCACCGGCGTCCCCACGCCTCGGATCAAACGCGTCCCACAGCCCAGGAAGGGCGACGGCATAGACGCTCCCCGGCCCCCGCACGGTTGCGGGGGCCGGGGAGGAAAATCCTTACGTTGATCCTACAAATAGATCAGGACATCGCCAGGGGCAATTTTCCCTCACGTCATCTCGGCGGCCACCAGTTCCGCGATCTGGGCAGTGTTCAGCGCGGCACCCTTGCGCAGGTTGTCCCCGCACACGAAGAGCTCCAGAGCGGTCGGGTCGTCCAGCGCCCGCCGCACCCGCCCGACCCACGTCGGATCGGTGCCCACCACGTCGGCGGGGGTCGGGAACTCGCCGGCCGCCGGATCGTCGCAGAGCACCACACCCGGCGCGGTGGCGAGGATCTCCCGCGCCCGGTCCACCGTCACCTCGTCCTCGAAGCGGGCGTGCACGGTCAGCGAGTGCACGGTCACCACCGGCACCCGGACACAGGTCACGGCGACGGGCAGCCTCGGCAGGCCCAGGATCTTGCGGGACTCGTCCCGCACCTTCATCTCCTCCGACGACCAGCCGTCCTCCCGCACGGACCCGGCCCACGGCACGACGTTCAGCGCGACCGGCTCCGGGAAGGGCCCGGTGTTGTCCCCCACTGCCCGCCGTACGTCGCCTGGGCTCGTCCCCAGCTCCGTACCGGCCACCAGGGCCAGCTGCTGCCGCAGCGTCTCGACGCCCGCCCGCCCGGCGCCGCTCACCGCCTGGTACGACGAGACCACGAGCTCACGCAGGCCGAACTCGGCGTGCAGCGCGCCCAGAGCGACGATCATGGACAGCGTGGTGCAGTTCGGGTTGGCGAGGATGCCGCGCGGCCGGGCCCGCACCGTGTGCGGGTTGACCTCCGGCACGACCAGCGGCACGTCCGGGTCCATCCGGAAGGCGGCGGAGTTGTCCACGACCACCACGCCCTTGGCCGCGGCGATCGGCGCCCAGTGCGCGGCGACCTCGTCGGGGACGTCGAACATGGCGATGTCGACCCCGTCGAAGGCCGCCTCGGACAGGGCCACCACCTCGACCTCCTCACCGCGCACGGCCAGCTTGCGGCCGGCCGAGCGCGGCGAGGCGACGAGACGGATCTCGCCCCAGATGTCCGCGTGCTGGGACAGGATCTGGAGCATGACCGTGCCGACGGCTCCGGTCGCTCCCACGACCGCGAGCGTCGGTCGTCCGGTCATCGGCCGGTGCCCCCATAGACCACGGCCTCGTCGCTGTCGGAGTCGAGTCCGAAAGCGGTGTGTACGGCGCGCACGGCCTCGGCGACGTCGTCGGCGCGGGTGACGACCGAGATACGGATCTCGGAGGTCGAGATCAGCTCGATGTTGACCCCGGCGTCGCTGAGCGCCTCGAAGAAGGCGGCCGTGACGCCCGGGTTGGTCTTCATCCCGGCGCCCACGAGCGAGATCTTGCCGATCTGGTCGTCGTAGCGCAGCGAGTCGAAGCCGATGCCCGGCTTGTTCTTCTCCAGCGCGTCGATGGCCTTGCGGCCCTCGGTCTTCGGCAGCGTGAAGGAGATGTCCGTGAGCCCGGTGGAGGCGGCGGACACGTTCTGCACCACCATGTCGATGTTGATCTCGGCATCGGCGATCGTGCGGAAGATCGCGGCGGCCTCGCCCGGCTTGTCCGGCACACCGACGACCGTGACCTTGGCCTCGGAGGTGTCGTGCGCGACACCGGAGATGATGGCCTGCTCCACGTGCTCTTCCCCTTGCTCGATCGGCTCGCTGCTGACCCACGTGCCCTGCAGCCCGCTGAAGCTGGAGCGGACGTGGATCGGGATGTTGTAGCGGCGCGCGTACTCCACGCAGCGGTGGAGCAGCACCTTCGACCCGGACGCCGCCAGTTCGAGCATGTCCTCGAAGGAGATCCAGTCGATCTTCCGGGCCTTCTTCACCACCCGGGGGTCGGCGGTGAACACACCGTCGACGTCCGTGTAGATCTCGCAGACCTCGGCGTCCAGCGCGGCGGCCAGTGCGACCGCCGTGGTGTCGGAGCCGCCGCGGCCCAGCGTGGTGATGTCCTTGGTGTCCTGGCTGACGCCCTGGAAACCGGCCACGATGGCGATGTTGCCCTCGTCCAGCGAGTCCCGGATCCGGCCCGGTGTGACATCGATGATCCGGGCTTTGTTGTGGACCGAGTCGGTGATGACACCTGCCTGGCTTCCGGTGAAGGACTGGGCCGAGTGGCCCAGGTTCTTGATCGCCATGGCCAGCAGGGCCATGGAGATCCGCTCTCCGGCCGTCAGCAGCATGTCGAGCTCGCGGCCGGCAGGAATCGGGGATACCTGCTCGGCGAGATCGATCAGCTCGTCCGTCGTGTCGCCCATCGCGGAAACCACGGCCACCACCTGGTGGCCGTTCTTCTTGGCTTCCACGATCCGCTTGGCGACGCGCTTGATGCCTTCGGCATCGGCTACGGAGGAGCCTCCGTACTTCTGCACGACAAGGCCCACGTGCGCTCCTCGCTCAGTCCGTCGTATTTTCCGCAGTGCACAGATACGCACCTGCACTGCGGTCGGCTCAGTCTAACGAGCGGCCGAAAATCACCTTCGCGATATCGCATGGTGAGATCTCCACCGCCCGCTCCGGAGAGGCACATGCCCGCAAGGGCCCGAGGCCACTCGGAAAAGTGCCCCGCATCACAAAGAACACGCGTACCGGATGCCGTGAATTGACTTTCCCGCGCCGCGCGCTACTTCACCCGCACGCCCAGCGGTGCCGCGATCTCCTGCTGCATGACCTTGCCGGCCTCGATCTCCAGGGTGTCGTCGCCCATGCCCTGGTCGGTGTCCAGGCCGTCCAGCTCCGCCAGCGGCTGGTCGAGGCGGACGTGGATGAGGACGGACTGGAGGGCGCGCAGGGTGGCCGACGCCGTGGGGCCCCAGTTGGAGAAGTAGGAGAACTGCCACCACCACAGGGCCTCCGTGGTGCGGCCGGCGCGGTAGTGGGCCATGCCGTGGCGGAGGTCGGTGATGATGTCGGCCAGGTCGTCGGAGACGCGGGCCGGGACGGGGGCCTCGCGCGGCTCGTAGGGGTCGAACACCTCGGAGTAGACGTCGATGGGCTCCAGCAACCGGGCGAGGTTCTCCCGGAGTTCGTCCACGTCGGGCTCGGGGCCTGAGTCGGGCTCGTACCGCTCGTCCGGGACGATGTCCTCGTGGGCGCCCAGACGGCCGCCTGCCAGCAGGAGCTGGGAGACCTCCAGCAGGAGGAAGGGCACGACCGAGGCCGGCTCGTCGCCCCTTGCCACCTCGGCGACGGCTACCAGAAAGCTCTCTACCTGGTCCGCGATCTGGACCGCGAAGTCGTCCGGGTCCCGGTTCGTGGAGTGCAGCGTGGCGTCAGACATCTAGGAGTCGTCTCCCCTCGAAGGCGCGGCCGAGGGTCACCTCGTCCGCGTATTCCAGGTCGCCGCCCACTGGGAGGCCGCTGGCCAGGCGGGTGACCTTCAGGCCCATGGGCTTGATCATGCGGGCGAGGTACGTCGCCGTGGCCTCGCCTTCGAGATTGGGGTCCGTGGCCAGGATCAGCTCGGTGACCGTGCCGTCGGCCAGACGGGCCAGCAGTTCTCGTATCCGCAAGTCGTCCGGGCCGACGCCCTCGATGGGGCTGATGGCGCCGCCGAGCACGTGGTACCGGCCGCGGAACTCACGCGTGCGCTCGATGGCGACGACGTCCTTGGGCTCCTCGACCACACAGATCACCGCCAGGTCGCGGCGGCTGTCACGGCAGATCCCGCACAGCTCCTCCTGCGCGACGTTCCCACAGGTGGCGCAGAAGCGGACCTTCGCCTTGACCTCCAGAAGGGCGTGCGCGAGCCGGCGGACGTCCGTCGGCTCGGCCTGCAGCACGTGGAAGGCGATCCGCTGGGCGCTCTTGGGACCGACGCCGGGAAGCCGCCCCAGTTCGTCGATGAGGTCCTGGACCACGCCTTCGTACAACGGACTGCCGCCCTTCCTCAGTGTTGTTGGTACGTACGGTAGTTTCCCGCAGCCCGTCTTAGAAGGGCAGTCCGGGAATGCCACCGCCGCCGAGGCCCTGGGCCAGCGGGCCCAGCTTCTGCTGCTGGAGGGTCTGCGCGTTCTCGTTGGCCGCGTGCACGGCCGCCACGATCAGGTCGGCGAGGGTCTCGGTGTCCTCCGGGTCCACCGCCTTCGGGTCGATCCGCAGTGCGCGCAGCTCCCCCGCGCCGGTCACCGTGGCCTGCACCAGACCGCCGCCCGCCTGGCCGTCGACCTCGGTCTGCGCCAGTTCCTCCTGCGCCTTCGCCAGGTCCTGCTGCATCTTCTGGGCCTGCTGCAGCAGCTGCTGCATGTTGGGCTGGCCACCACCGGGGATCACGATCAGCTCCTCTTCCGGGGCTCACGATCACGGGATTTTCCCGCTCAGCACGAGCCTACGTGGTCCACGCGGCCGTCGCCCCAGCACTCTTTCGAGTGAGAGGACTGCATTTCCTATACCTGATCAAGGCCCACTTCCGGGCGGAAAACAGGGGAAAGCAGGCCCTCCGCCACCCATTGGGCGGTAGGAAGGGTCACGGCGCATCGGCGTCACCATCAGGCGGGATGTCGTGACGACGTGTGCGCCGTAACGACGTGTCACGCACCGTGATCAGCTGTGGTCGATAGGGAGTGCCGGGTGGGTCAGCCGGAGATGCAGCCCGAGGGTCCGCCTCAGGACGGGCGGGGCGAGGGTGCGGCCGGGCTGCGGCCGGGCGATCTGGCCGGGCGGTCGTTCCCGCTCGGGGACTGGGCGGAGCCCGCCCTGCGCCTGGACGAGCTGTACCGGTGGGTGGAGCGGGGGGCGCTGGACACGGCGGCCTGGTACCTCGCCGACCGGGTGTGGAAGCGGCGGCAGGCCCGGGTGCTGCGGTGCGGAGCGGCGGTGGGGGCCGTGACCGCGGCCGCGCTGCCGTTCCTCGACCTGACCGGCGTGGTGGGCGGGGTGGCGCCCTGGGGATATCTGGCGCTGCTGCTCGGCGTGTCCTGCGTGGCGGTGGACCGGTACTTCGGGGTGACGTCCGGATGGATGAGGGACGTGGCGACCGCGCAGGCCGTGCAGCGCAGGTTGCAGGCGTTGCAGTTCGACTGGGCGGCGGAGAGCGTGCGGGAGGTGCTGGGGCCCACCGAGGGGACGGCCGGGGAGGCGGCCGAGCGATGCCTGGGGGTGCTGCGGAGGTTCTCGGAGGACGTCACCGAGCTGGTGCGTACGGAGACGGCGGACTGGATGGGCGAGTTCCGGTCGGGGCCGGCGCTCGGCATCCAGTCGGCGCTGGCCTCGGGAGGCCGGCCTGAGGGCACGGGCGGGCAGGGCCGGTTCCCGTTGCCCCCGGGAGCGGCGGCCCGCCCCAACATGCCCCGGCAGCGGCCGCCCGAGCCGCGCTGACCTGTGCGCGGGCGCCCTGCCGCCGCACCCGTGAGGGCGTCAGCCGCACAGGCCCGGATCGCGCAGGCACGGCAGGTGCCCCTTGTTCCGGATGACGTTCTGGCTGGTGGCCTCGTCGACGTAGGCGAGGAAGCTGGCGGCGAGGGAGCCGGGCCGGGGCGTGCCGTAGGTGTACGCGTACTCGACGTCCTTGTACGGGTAGCGGCTGCCGCCCAGCTCGATCTGCCGGTCGTCGGGCTGGTCGCCGCCCAGCGGCACCCGGTTCACGTCGTCGCCCCGCTCCCTGGCGAGGCTGAGTTCGCTGTAGCCGATGGCGCCGGGCTGTTCCACGACCTTGTCCAGCACGGCGCGGGTCGAGCCGAGTTCGCAGCGCGTGACGGTGTCACCGGCCGGCGCGGAAGGCCGGCAGTCCAGTGACGTGCTCGGCGCCTGTTCCCAGCCGCGCAGCACCCGGTCCTGGAAGATCTGCCGCGTGCCCGACTCGTCCCCTCGGCTGACCAGGACGATCGGCAGGTCGGCGATCTCCTTGACACCGGGGACGACCTGCCCCCAGCGCTGGTACCGGCCCGCGTAGATGTCCCGCACCTCGTCCAGGGACAGACCGTGCGGACCGAGTTCGACGTCCTTGTGGACGACGAGGGTGAAGACGGAGAGCGCGATGGGCTCTCCCGTCAGGCCCCAGCGTTCGCCCATCGGGCCGTCCGAGAAGGCGATCATCGACCGGGCGGCGTTCTTCGACTGCCCGCCCAGCTCGGCGAGTGCGGCGACGCCGTCCTCGCTGCCGCGCGCCTCGACCGCGATGTCGGCGCCCTCGCACTTGTTCTCGTACTGCTCGGCGAGCGTGCTGACGACGGGCTCGAAGGCGGTCGAACCCGTCACCCGCAGCGCGCCCTGCTCGCACTCGATCGGGTTGCCGTCGCGCAGCACGATGATGCCGGCGAGGAGGATCAGGGCGAGGGTGAGCGCGGCGCTGAGCAGCCGGGCCGGAGGGCTGAACGTGCGCTGCTTCTCGTCCGGCTTGGGGGCGCTGTTGCGGTGGACCTTTCCGTCCCGCAGGCCACCGATCAGCCTGACCTCCCCCTCCGCCGGCCCGCCGGAGAGCAGCACGAGCAGCTTGAAGTGGTCGCCCGGGTTGAGCGGGACCCGGGGGATGGTCACGGTACTGCCGACGTGCTCGAAGCCGTTGGCGTTCGTGAAGTGGCTGTTGATGTGGTCGATGCCGGACGGCTGGGTGACCGCGACGGCCTGGACCGTGCGTCCCGTGAAGTCGGCGGTCAGGCCGTGGACCTCGGACGAGGTGTAGTCGTTGTCGGCGACGCTCTGGGAGCCGTCGTTCTCGATGCGCAGCAGGACCAGCGAGGCGTCGGCCATGTTGGGTACGTCGAAGTCGCCGAGGCGGGGGTTGGACGAGCCGTCGCCTATGGGGCTGTCCATCTGCACGCGGTAGCCGATCAGCTTGCGGCGTGGCACGCGGCGGTCGTAGAGGAACATCACGATCGGCACGAAAAGACCGAGGACGGACGTGCCGATGGCGATGACGTTCTCGATGTTCAGCCACTCCACTGGTGGTCCCCCGCCACTCCCAGAGCTCAGATGGTGGGGTCACCGTACGTCTGTCCGAACCGCCCGTCAGGGCCCTCCCGTCAATGTTCGCCGGGCGTTCAACTTCCTCACGGAACCCGTGACTCCGCCGTCTCCCGGCACCCGTCACTGGCGCCGGTACGTCAGTTCCTCCCCGGTGGTCCCGTTCACGCGCTGGAGGCTGCCGTCCGGCTGAAGAGTGATCTCGGTGGCCGCGCCCGGTGTGCAGGCGGTCGGCGGTTCACCGACCGTCACCGTGGACGGGCCGACCCGCACCGGTCCGTCCGTGCCAGGCTGCTCCGCCAACTCCGCCTGGAACACGCAGTGGTAGCTGCCGCCGTCCTCGGCGGGCCCGTCCGCCACGAGGGACAGGACGGTGTCGCCGACCTCGCCCTGCCGGAGGGTGAGCCGCCGGGTGTGCTGCCCGCCCGCGTTGTCGATCGTGGTCGTCCAGGTGCCGAGGTAGCCGGTGGGTATCCCCCCGTCGGCGGGCGGGGACGAGGCCGCTGACGAGGGCTCGGGCGCCGGGGAGGACGCCTCGGGGCCGGCCGTTCCGGGGGAGCTGACGGGCGCGGTGGCGGTCGGGCCGGCCTGCGGGTTCTCGCCGCCGTCCATCAGCGCGTACACCGTCCCGCCGGCGGCGAGCGCGACGACCACGGCCATGGCGACCAGCGCGACGGTGGTGCGGCCGCTTCTGCGCTCCGGGGTGCCGGTGGGCGGCGTGCCGTAGGGAGGGGTGGCACCGGGACCGCCGCTGGACGGACCGCCGCCGTAGGGGCCGTTGCCGTAGGAGCCGTTCGTGGCAGGGACGTCGGCGTAGGGGCCGGCGTGGTGCGGGGCGCCCGCGTACGGGCCGCCGGCCGGCGCGCCCCCGTTCTCGGGGCCGTACACCGGGACGTACGGCGGTGGCGGCCCCGCGGCCGGTGCGGATCCGGTGCCCTGGGGCTGCTGGGGATGGCCGTACCCCTGCTGCGGACAGCCGTACGCCGGGTGCGGCGGGGCCGGGGGCGCGGTGCCCTGGGCGGCGGCCTGCGTGGGCATCCGGTCCGGCGGCTGCGGCCCCGGACCCTGCGTCGCGGCCGCCGGTGCCGCCTCGTCGGCGGCGGACGCGTGCTCGGGTGAGGTGCCTCGGTCGGCGTCGGCGCCCCCGGCCGCCTCCGGGTCCTCCGTGTCCAGCAACCGCACCGCGTGCCGCCCGAGTTGGGCGACCAGCGCGCCCGGCAGCCAGGGGTCCCGGGAGCGCCCGCTGGTGACGGTGTCCTCCGCGCCCGTGCGGCGCAGGATGTCGTCCAGCGAGGGCCGGGCCTCCGGCTCCTTGCGCAGGCAGTGACGTACGAGGTCGGCGAGGCCCTCGGGCACGCCGTCCAGGTCGGGTTCCTCCTGGGCGATGCGGAACATCAGGGCGTGCACCCCGCTGTCGGCGCCGCCGAACGGGAGGTGGCCGGTGGCGGCGTAGGCGAGGACGGAGCCGAGGCAGAACACGTCGCAGGCGGGTGTGATGCGGTCGCCGCGCACCTGCTCGGGCGCCATGAAGCCGGGGGAGCCGACGAGCGCACCGGTCCGGGTCAGTCCACCGTCCGTCACGGTCTCCATCGCGCGCGCGATCCCGAAGTCGATGACCCTGGGGCCGTCGATGGTGACGAGCACGTTGGACGGCTTGAGGTCCCGGTGCACGATCCCGGCGGCGTGGATGTCCTGCAGCGCGTGCGCGAGCCCGGCCGCCATGATGCGTACCGAACGCTCGGGCAGCGCCCCGTGGTCCCGCCCGACCACCTGTTGCAGGCTCGGGCCGGCGACATAGCCGGTGGCCACCCACGGCACGGCCGCCTCGGTGTCGGCGTCGAGCACGGGCGCGGTCCAGTCGCCGCCGACCTCCCGCGCCGACTGCACCTCCTGCCGGAACCGCGCGCGGAACTCCTCCTGCGCCGCGAGCTCGCCCCTCACCAGCTTGACCGCGACGGTCCGCCCCCGGTCCGAACGCGCCAGATACACCTGACCCATACCGCCGGCGCCGAGCCGCGCCAGCAGCCGGTAGGCACCGATCCGCGGTGGATCCCCAGGCCTCAGTCTGTCCACGGCGAACCCCTCCCCCATCCACCCCTGTGCCTTGACCGAAGAATAATGCGGCGAAACAGGGAGACGGCGCGTCCGCTTTCCACGGTTCCGTGACGGGGCCGTCCGGGGGGGTGCGTGACGACGGTTCCCCGGCGGGGGCCGGGCTCCGGTGACGGCGCGCGGCCCTACGGCTCGGCGTCGGCGGCCGGCATCCCCACCTCGTCGAGGACCCGCGACAACCGCTCCAGCACCCGCACCGTCGCCTCGAACTCCTCCTCCCCCAGCGCCTGGGCCAACCGGTCCGCGAACTCCGCGTGGCCGGGGTCGATGCGGCGCACCGCGGCGAAGCCCGCCTCGGTGGGGGCGAGGAGCTTGGCGCGGCGATGCGCCGGGTTGGGGCGGTATTCGGCCAGCCCTCGTTCGACCAGCAGGTCGGCGACGCGCTGGACGCTCTGCCGGGTGATGCCCATGGCCCGGGCGATCCCGGCGACGGGCAGCGGCTCGGGCAGCACCGCGCCCAGCACCTGCCACCAGGCCGCCGTGAGCCCGGCCGGGCCGGCCAGTTCCTCCGCCACCGCGAGGAACTGGCCGTTGAGCCGGAAGACGCCGAGCGCGCCCCGGCTGAACAGGTCCTGTCGTCGCCGGCTCACCGCGCGCCCGCCTGTTCGAGGACGGCGTAGGCCTCGGCGTCGGAGTCGTGGAACAGCCGGTACCAGGCGTCCAGCACCTCACCCTCGTACACCCCGAGCAGCCCGAGGATCTCCCGCGCGAAGGCGACCGGCTCGGTCGGTCCGGCGGTGATCAGGCCGCGGTCGGTGACCGCGTCGGCGTCGACGTACCGTTCGCCGCCCCGGTAGCCGGTGGCGGCGAGGTAGAAGGAGATCGCGCTGGTGTGGTCCCGGTCGTCGAGCAGGCCCTCGCGGGCGAGCCCGGCGGTGGCCCCGCAGATCGCGGCGACGGGGACCCCGGCGGCCAGGAACTCGCGGGCCTTGCGGGCGACGAGGTCGTCGCCGCCCGCCGCGGTAGCGGCTGCTGTCTCGGTCCAGAGGTCGGCGCCGGGGAGGATCAGCAGGGAGCTGTCCTCGGGCCGCAGGCCGTCCAGGGCCAGGTCGGGCAGGACGCGCAGGCCGCCGAGGCTGGTGACCGGGTCGGTGGTGACGCCGACGGTGCGGATCCGGTGGCCGGCGCGGGCGAGATACGCCGTCGCGTGGCCGGTCTCCCAGTCGGCGAACGTGTCGTAGACGGCCAGGTGGACGGGCTTGCGGCTGCTGTTCATGACTCCTCCTCGGGTCATGCGGCGAACGCCTTATGACAGCATGCTGTCATTGATGACAGTATGCTGTCAATGTCGTGCCGACGGTCACCGTCGACAATCTGTCGCGGATTGCGCGAGACCCCATACAGGACGCCGATGTCGCGTCCGCATCCCGGACATTTACCCTCGGCGGCATGACCCCTCAGCCCCATTCCGCCACCGGCGCCGCCGTGAAGGCCGCGGACCGCGCGCACGTGTTCCACTCCTGGTCCGCGCAGGAGCTCATCGACCCGCTCGCCGTCGCCGGAGCGGAAGGGTCGTACTTCTGGGACTACGACGGCAACCGCTACCTCGACTTCACCAGCGGCCTCGTCTACACCAACATCGGCTACCAGCACCCGAAGGTCGTCGCCGCGATCCAGGAACAGGCCGCGACCCTGTCCACCTTCGCGCCCGCCTTCGCCGTCGAGGCCCGCTCCGAGGCCGCCCGCCTGATAGCCGAGCGCACGCCCGGCGACCTCGACAAGATCTTCTTCACCAACGGCGGCGCCGACGCCGTCGAGCACGCGGTGCGGATGGCGCGGCTGCACACCGGCCGGCCGAAGGTGCTCTCGGCGTACCGCTCGTACCACGGCGGCACCCAGCAGGCCGTGAACATCACCGGCGACCCGCGCCGCTGGGCCAACGACAGCGGCACCTCCGGTGTCGTGCGCTTCTGGGCGCCCTTCCTGTACCGCTCCCGCTTCTACGCCGAGACCGAGGAGCAGGAGTGCGCCCGGGCACTGGAGCACCTGGAGACCACGATCGCCTTCGAGGGCCCGGCGACCGTCGCCGCGATCATCCTGGAGACGATCCCGGGCACCGCGGGGATCATGGTGCCGCCGCCGGGGTATCTGGCGGGTGTCCGCGAAATCTGCGACAAGTACGGCATCGTCTTCGTCCTCGACGAGGTGATGGCGGGCTTCGGACGCACCGGTGAGTGGTTCGCGGCGGACCTCTCCGGCGTCGTGCCGGACCTGATGACCTTCGCCAAGGGCGTGAACTCCGGCTACGTGCCGCTCGGCGGCGTCGCCATCTCCGCGGAGATCGCCGCGACCTTCGGCAAGCGGCCCTACCCGGGCGGTCTGACCTACTCCGGCCATCCCCTCGCCTGCGCCGCCGCCGTCGCGACGATCAACGTCATGGCCGAGGAGGGCGTGGTCGAGAACGCGGCGCGGCTCGGCGCCGACGTCGTCGGTCCGGCGCTGCGGGACCTGGCGCAGCGGCACCCGTGCGTGGGCGAGGTGCGCGGCACCGGCATGTTCTGGGCCCTGGAGCTGGTGCGGAACAAGGAGACCCGCGAGCCGCTGGTGCCGTACAACGCGGCCGGTGAGGCCAACGCGCCGATGGCCGCGTTCGCGGCGGCGGCCAAGGCGGGCGGGGTGTGGCCGTTCGTGAACATGAACCGGACGCACGTCGTGCCGCCGTGCAACGTGACCGAGGCGGAACTGAAGGAGGGGCTGGCGGCGCTGGACGCGGCCCTGTCGGTGGCCGACCAGCACACCGAGTAAGCGCCTGCCGGGATCCGACCGCGTATGGTGGCGTGGTCGTGGACCCGCACCACGAGCACGCCCCCCCCGCACGCGACGAGGAGACCGCCCGACCATGCCCGGCAACGGCGCCGTGACCCGCAACACCCTGCGGCAGCAGATCGCGGACGCGCTACGCGACGAGGTGCTGGCCGGGCGGCTGCAGCCGGGGCAGGAGTTCACGGTCAAGGAGATCGCCGACCAGTACGGGGTCTCCGCGACGCCGGTCCGCGAGGCGCTGGTCGACCTGTCCGCGCAGGGCCTGCTCGACGCGCTCCAGCACCGCGGTTTCCGGGTGCGTGAGTACTCCCTCGCCGACTTCCGCGGGCTGGTCGAGGCGCGGAGCCTGGTCATAGACGGCATGTTCCACGCCCTGGAGCAGGGCCTCGGCGGTCCGCCGCAGTTCCAGGATCCCGGCGACCCGTACACGGCCACCGCGCTCGCGGGCGTGCGGCGGCGCGGTGACGAGGCGCAGCGCGCCGCGTGCGCCGGGGACCTCACCGTGCTGATCGGCTACGACCTGCGCTTCTGGCGCGAGTTGGGCACCCTGTTCGGCAACCCCTACCTGGTGGACTTCCTGCACCGGCTGCGCGTGCAGTCCTGGGTGTGCGCCGTGCAGCAGCTGCGCCGGCTCCCCGATCTGCGCGGTCATCTGTGGGCCGGCCACACCGAACTGATCGACGCGCTGTCCCGGCGCGACATCGACGCCGCGCGCTCCATCGTCGCCGCGCACAACGCGCACGCGCTGGCTCTCGTCGAGCGGCTGGTCAACGGCTGACGTGGGTATGGGACCTGCACACGGGGCCCCGCCCCGCAGCACACGGATTACTCTTCTTCGACCGACGTGCCATGCGCTGCCTGTGACGAACCCCGCGCCGCCTGCGTGATGAGGAGCCCTCTTTTGGCCTGTGACCTGTGGCTGGTACCGCTAGTCGACGTGTTGTGCCACACGCCCGACAACCCGTTCGCCGAGGAACTCGCGCAATACAACAAGGTGCTCGCCGAGGCCGGGCTGCCGCCGGTGCCGGTGTACCAGTACATGCCGGGCCTGTCGGGCGAGGTCGCCCCGGTGGCCGGCTTCGACTACGACGCGCTGCACTTCCTGCGCCGCGCGTATCTGCTCCAGGTGTGCGGCCTGGCGGTGGCGCCGGTCGACGACCTGGGCGGCGACTACGAGCAGCTCCTGGAGATGTTCGAGGCCACGGCCCAGCAGTCCCATCTGGTCTGGCACTACGACCACGCGGGTGCGTACGTCCCCGTCGACTTCCCGCACCCGCTGTCGGACGACGAACTCCTCGCGGGCGGCGGCCCGCTGGGCTCCTCGCAGGCGCTGCTGCGCGAGCTGGAGTTCGTGGCCCCGTCGATCGGCATCGACCCGGCCAATCCGCCGACGGCGCCACAACCCCCGTCAGCTCCCACGGATTTGGAGGAGCCGGCCGTGCCCGCCCCGTACGATCCGAGCCCGTTCGCCCGCGAGCGCCACGTCTGGCTAGGCCTGCACGCGGCGGCGACGCGGAGCCTGGCGCAGGGTTCGATGATCGTCTTCAGCTGAGCGCCGCGGCCCCGCGGCCCCGGTTCACGTCCGCCCGATGACGGTGATCGCGGGCGGCCACAGCACTCCGGCCGCCATCAGCAGGGACGGCCCGAGATGGACCGGGCACACCCGTAGCGGCACCCGGTGATGGCGGGAGACCTCGAAAACGGCGGGGTCGGAGCACTCCGACCCCGCCGCCTCGGCGCCCTCTCCGCCGTACGGGCCACGGCACGGCACCACCCCGTGGTTGCTCATACGCCGATTGCACCGCCCCTGACGGCCGCGTGCCCGCCGAACGCACCCGGAGGGCGTAACGGCGGGCACGGACGAAGCGGCGGACCGCACCGGAGGGCGGGTCAGAGGAACGAGTTGATCTCGATCGTCTCGTCCCGGCCCGGTCCCACGCCGATCGCGGAGACCGGGGCGCCGGACATCTCCTCCAGCGCCTTGACGTAGGCCTGCGCGTTCTTCGGCAGGTCGCTGAAGGACTTGGCCTTGCTGATGTCCTCCGACCAGCCCGGCAGCATCTCGTAGACCGGCTTCGCGTGGTGGAAGTCGGTCTGCGAGTACGGCAGCTCCTCGACGCGCCTGCCGTCGATCTCGTACGCCACGCAGACCGGGATCTGTTCCCAGCCGGTGAGGACGTCGAGCTTGGTGAGGAAGAAGTCCGTCAGGCCGTTCACGCGGGTCGCGTAGCGGGCGATCACCGCGTCGAACCAGCCGCAGCGGCGGTCACGGCCGGTGGTCACGCCGCGCTCGCCGCCGATGCGGCGCAACGCCTCGCCGTCCTCGTCGAAGAGCTCCGTCGGGAACGGGCCCGCGCCGACACGGGTCGTGTAGGCCTTGAGGATGCCGATGACGCGGCTGATCTTCGTGGGGCCGACGCCGGCGCCCGTGCAGGCACCGCCCGCCGTCGGGTTCGACGACGTCACGAACGGATACGTGCCGTGGTCGATGTCCAGGAGGGTGCCCTGGCCGCCCTCGAACAGGACGACCTTGTCCTCCTCCAGGGCCTGGTTCAGGACCAGGACGGTGTCGGCTACGTACGGTGCGAGCTTGTCCGCGTAACCGAGCAGTTCCTCGACGACCTGGCCGACGGCGATCGCGCGGCGGTTGTAGAGCTTGGTGAGGATCTGGTTCTTGACGTCGAGCGCCGCCTCCACCTTCTGGGTGAGGATCGACTCGTCGTACAGGTCCTGGACCCGGATGCCGACGCGGTTGATCTTGTCCGCGTACGTCGGGCCGATGCCACGGCCGGTCGTGCCGATCTTGCGCTTTCCGAGGAAGCGTTCCGTCACCTTGTCGACCGTCACGTTGTACGGCGTGATGACGTGCGCGTTACCGCTGATCAGGAGCTTGGACGTGTCGACGCCACGCTCGTTCAGTCCGCTCAGCTCGGAGAGCAGGACAGACGGGTCGACGACGACGCCGTTGCCGATGACCGGCGTGCAGCCGGGGGACAGGATTCCGGAAGGGAGGAGGTGCAGTGCGTACTTCTGGTCGCCGACGACGACCGTGTGGCCGGCGTTGTTGCCGCCCTGGTAACGCACTACGTAGTCGACCGAACCGCCTAGCAGGTCCGTCGCCTTTCCCTTGCCTTCGTCACCCCACTGAGCACCGAGCAGCACAAGTGCGGGCACGCGCGTACACCCCTTCCGGGCGGGGCATGTCCAACGTCAGGGGCGAACGCGGTGGGTCGTGCCGCCGCGTGCCCCGCGGCCGTCGTTGGCCGCGACCGTCGGACCGGATGCCCCGGAATAGACGAAGCCCCTGGCGCAATAGCGCAAGGGGCTCTTGCACAAAGATGCTACCCGAGGAAGCGAGGCATGACCGAGGTGGCGACTTCTCCGACGTCCGATCAGCTGCTGGTGATCATCGATCCGGTCGCTCGGAGGACGGACGGGGAGTCCGTCCGCATCGCGAAAGACGTGCTCAGCGCGGGTGCGTCCACCAAGGTGTGCCTGCCGGACGGACCGGAGGAGTTCGCCCGGATCCTGGCCCGCAGGGGGTCACGGCGGCCGGTGGTGATCGGCGACGATCGCGCCCTGGTGCGCACGGTGGCCCTGTTGCACCGGCAGCGGGAGCTGGCCGGAAGTGTGCTGTCGCTCGTCCCCGTGGGCCCCGCCCTGGCGCTCGCCACGGCACTGGGGGTGCCGGTGAGCACGGTGTCGGCGGCGCGGGCCGTGCTGGAGGGGGCCGAACGGCGCTTGGACCTGCTCGTCGACGACAGCGACGGGGTGGTGCTTGGGGCGCTGCGGATCCCGCCGGTGCCGCTGAGCGAGGGGGGCGCGGTCTCGGCGCGGGCGCCCTGGCTGCGGACCTGTCAGTCCCTGGTACGCACCCTGGCGGCGGCCCGTCCGGTGCGGCCGCCGTCGGTGCCCGCGCCCGGACCGGCGCGGCTGCGGATCGAGGTCGACGGGGTGACGCTGATCGATCTGGACCAGCCGGTCGAGGCCGTCTCCGTCGCCCCGGACGGCTCCGGCGCCGCGGAGATCGAGGTGCGCCCGCTGTCACTGGGCGCGGAGGCCACGCCCCTGCGAGCGGAGGGAAGGACGGTGACCGTCTCGGGGGCGGACTTCCGCTACCGCTCGGACGCGGGTGTGAGCGGCCCGGTACGGACCCGGACGTGGCGGGTGCGGGAGGGGGCCTGGGGGTTGACGTTGCCTGGGCGGTGAGGGGTGGTGCTCTGGACGGGCCGTCGGCGCCAGCAGGCGCCCCGGACATGCCGTTGTCGCGAGGGGGTGGCCCGGGCATGCCCTCGGCGCGAGGGGGTGGCCGGGGGTCGGCGTCGTGGGGTCAGCCGCGTCCGAAGAGCTGCTCGCGGTGCGCGCGCCAGCGTTCCATCAGCGCGTCCAGCTCCCCCTCGAGGTATTCGAAGAAGGCGAGGGTCTCCGCGAGCCGGCGGCCCGCCGGGGTGTCGGGGCCGAGGGTGTCGACGCCGTCGCGCAGGGCGTCCTCCCAGCGTTTGAGCACGGCCTCGCGGTTGGTGAGGGCCTCGTACCACTGGTCGCCGTGCACCCGGTACCGCTCCCGGCGCGAACCGGGCTCGCGCTCCCGCGAGACCATGTGGACCTGGGCCAGATAACGCACCGCGCCGGAGACCGCGGCGGGTGAGATCTGCAGCTGTTCGCCGAGTTCGGCGGAGGTCAGGGCCCCGGCGTCGGCGGCGAGCAGGGCGGCGAAGACGCGGGCGGGCATCCTCGGCATGCCGGCCTCCACGAGCTGGGCCGCGAAGTGCTCGACGAAACGGGAGACGGTCTCGCGGTCCCGCGCGCTCGCGCCGTCGGCGGACCCCGGTGCGTTCGCGCCCGCCCGCACGTGCGCGCCCTCGCTCGGTTCCGTCATCGCTTCATCATCTCCCCTGCTCAGCGCCCACCCCCGAGTGTACCGACGATTTATACGCTTCCTTAACTTCACAAATTTCTGAACTCAGCGTACGTTCTGCATCATGACCAAGGCAATCACCGTCTCCGGCCTGCACAAGTCGTTCGGCCGGACCCATGCGCTCGACGGCCTCGACCTGGACGTCGAGTCCGGTGAGGTACACGGCTTCCTCGGCCCGAACGGCGCCGGCAAGTCCACCACCATCCGCGTCCTGCTCGGCCTGCTGCGCGCCGACTCCGGCGCCGCCCAGTTGCTCGGCCGTGACCCCTGGGCGGACGCCGTCGAACTGCACCGCCGCATCGCGTACGTCCCCGGTGACGTGACCCTGTGGCGCAACCTCTCGGGCGGCGAGGTCATCGACCTGTACGGCCGCCTGCGCGGGGGCCTCGACAAGCGGCGCCGCGCGGAACTGGTCGAGCGCTTCGAACTCGACCCGACCAAGAAGGGCCGCACGTACTCCAAGGGCAACCGGCAGAAGGTCGCCCTCGTCGCCGCCTTCGCCTCGGACGTCGACCTGCTGATCCTGGACGAACCGACCTCGGGCCTGGACCCGCTGATGGAGGAGGTCTTCCAGCGGTGCGTCGCCGAGGAGCGCCGGCGCGGCCGGACGATCCTGCTGTCCTCCCACATCCTCAGCGAGGTCGAGGAGCTGTGCGACCGGGTCAGCATCATCCGCAAGGGCCGCACGGTGGAGACGGGTTCCCTCGCCGACCTGCGCCATCTGACCCGCACCAGCGTGACCGCCGAGCTGGCGGGGCCCCCGGACGGACTGTCGCACCTGCCCGGCGTGCACGGCCTCGACGTCCAGGGCCACCGCGTCCGCCTGCAGGTCGACACCGACAAGCTGAACGACGTACTCCGATCCCTCAGCGGCTCCGGCGTGCGGTCCCTGACCTCGACGCCGCCCACCCTGGAGGAGCTCTTCCTGCGGCACTACCAGGAAGAGACCGGCCGGACGGGCGAGCTCGGCGAGGTGGCCGCGCGATGACCGCCACGACGTTCGCGGTACGGGGCACCGGGTCCCGTCAACTCGCAGGCACCGGCACTCTGTTGCGCTTCGCGCTGCGCCGTGACCGGGCCATGGTCCCGATCTGGGTCGGCGTGAACGCACTGATGGTGCTGTCCATGCCGAACACCCTCAAGGGCCTGTACGGCACCGCCGCCGAACGCGCCGACCTGGTCGGCCAGATGGCGACCAACGCCTCGCTGCGCGCCATGACCGGCCCGGTCTTCGGCGACTCCCTCGGGGCACTGACCGCGTGGCGCGTCGGCGTGTACGCGGGTGCGCTCGCGGCGGTGATGAGCCTGCTGATCGTCGTACGGCACACGCGGGACGAGGAGGAGAGCGGCCGGCAGGAGATGATCTCGGCCGGGATGGTCGGCCGCCGGGCCCCGCTGACGGCCGCGCTCCTGACGGCGGCGGTGGCCGACGCCGTGCTGGCGCTGGTGATCACCGGCGGCCTGGCCGGTCAGGGCGCCGGCGGAGCGCTGGCCCTCGGCCTCGGGATCGCGGGCGTCGGCATGGTCTTCGCGACGATGGCGGCGATCGTCGCCCAGTTCACGGAGAGCGCCCGGCTGGCCCGCGGGCTGACGGCGGGCCTGCTCGGCACGGCCTTCGTGCTGCGCGCGGCGGGCGACTCGGCGACGGACGACGGGTCCTCGGTGCTGACCTGGGTGTCGCCGATCGGCTGGCTGGAGAACCTGCGCCCGTTCGCGGCCGAACGGTGGTGGGTGCTGCTGCTGTTCGCCGGGGCGGTGCTCGCGCAGGGCGCGGTGGCCTACGCGCTCGCCGGGCGGCGGGACGTCGGCATGAGCTTCCTGCCCAGCCGGCCGGGGCCCGCGCAGGGGCGGCTGGGCACGGCCGGGGCGCTGGCCTGGCGGTTGCAGCGGGGCAGCGTGCTCGGCTGGAGCATCGGCTTCCTCCTCGCCGGGGTGGTGTACGGCGGGATGACCGAGGGCGCTGCGGATCTGGTCGGCGACAACGACAACGCCCGCGAGATCTTCCAGCGGATGGGCGGCCAGTCCGGCCTGACGGACGCGTTCCTCGCGGCGATGGTGGGGATGCTCGGCCTGGTCGCCGCGCTCCACATCGTGGCGTCGGTACTACGGCTGCACGGTGAGGAGACATCGGGCCGGGCGGAACCGGTGCTGGCGAACGCGGTGGGGCGCCTGCGCTGGGCGGCGGGTCATCTGGCGATCGCGTTCGGCGGCTCGGTCCTGCTCATGCTCCTGGCCGGCCTGGGCCTCGCGGCCGGCTACGGCAGGGACTTCGGCCCCGTCCTGGCCGCCTGCCTGGTGCAGCTCCCGGCGATCTGGGTGATCGGCGGCGTGGCGGTGTTCCTGCACGGGGCGTCGCCGCGGCTGGCGACGGCGGCATGGGGGGTTGCCGGGGCGGTCCTGCTGATCGGCTGGATCGGGCCCGCGCTGGACGTCCCGCAGGCGGTCCTGGACGCGTCGCCTTTCGGGCACCTGCCGAAACTGCCGGGCGGGGAGATGCAGTGGACGCCGGTCCTGCTCCTCACCGGCCTCGCGGTGGCGCTGGTGGCGGCGGGACTGGCGGGGTTGCGGCGGCGGGACGTGCTCAGCAGCTGACGGGGTGCGTCAGTCGACGTGTTGCTTGAGCCGAAGCACTGCGCCGAAGGGCACCGTGCGGCTGTCCCGGTATCCGACGCCCGCTCAGCCGAACGATGATCAGTTCAGCTCCACGCTCAAGCCTTGCAGGCCCCGGATCACGAAGTTCGGCTTGCGCTCGGGTTCCGTCGCGAGGCTCAGGTTCGGGGCCAGTTCCAGCAACGCCCGCATCGACGCCGCCAGTTCGATGCGGGCCAGGGGGGCGCCTATGCAGTAGTGGATGCCGGCGCTGAAGGAGATGTGGGGGTTCTCCTGGCGGGTGAGGTCCAGGCGTTCCGGCGCGGTGAAGACCTCGTCGTCGTGGTTCGCGGAGCCGAAGAGCATCGCCATCTCCGCGCCCCGCGGGATCGTGGTGCCGTCGATCTCGATGTCGTCCAGGACCCAGCGCTCGAAGAGCTGGAGCGGGGTGTCGTAGCGCATCAACTCCTCGACGGCGGAGGGGACGAGGGAGTGGTCGGCGCGCAGGGCCGCCAGCTGGTCCGGGTTGCGGAAGAGCGCCCACCAGCCGTTGACCGTGGCGTTCACCGTCGCCTCGTGGCCGGCGTTCAGCAGCAGCACCGCCGTCGAGATCATCTCCTGCTCGGTCAGTCGGTCCCCCTCGTCGTGCGCCGCGATCAGGCCGGAGATCAGGTCCTCGCCGGGCTCCTCGCGACGCCGGGCGATCAACTCCCTCAGGTATTCCGAGAACTCGACCGACGCCCGCACCGCCCGCGCCGCCGTCTCCTGCGACGGGCCCAGCTCGTACATCCCGCAGATGTCCGCCGACCAGGGCCGCAGCGGGGCCCGGTCCGCCTCGGGGATGCCGAGCATCTCGGCGATCACCGCGACCGGCAGCGGCTCCGCCACGTCCGTCAGCAGGTCACCGCCGCCCGCCTCGGCCAGAGCCGCGACGAGGTCACCGGCCAGCTTGTCCACGTACGGCTTCAGCCGCTCCACCGTGCGCGGGGTGAACGCCTTCGACACCAGGCGCCGGATCCGCGTGTGGTCCGGCGGCTCCAGGTCCAGCATCCCGTGGTCGTTCAGCGTGTGGAACGGCTCGTGCTCCGGCGCGGGCGCGGTGCGCCCGAAGTCCTCGTGCGTGAACCGGTGCCGGTAGCTCCGGCCGAGGCGCCGGTCGCGCAGCAGCGCCGAGACGTCCGCGTGGTGCGGGACCAGCCACTGGTTGGTGCGCTCGAAGTACAGCACCCGGCCACGAGCCCGCAGCTCCGTGTAGGCGGGGTACGGGTCGGCCAGGAACGCCGGGTCCCACGGATCGAAGGCGAGATCGGAAGCAGCTGCCATGGACGGACGCTAGCCCGGAAGCACACTCACTGACCAGGGTGGTCCGACGACGTGACGCACGGCATGCCACCGGCCGTCGATCGGCATCCGCGTGCCGCCGTCCCGCCGCCCGCTCAGCCCGGCGTCACCAGCCGCGCCTCGTAGGCGAACACCGCCGCCTGCGTACGGTCCCGCAGACCCAGCTTCACCAGGACGCGGCTGACGTGGGTCTTGATCGTCGACTCGGCCACGACCAGCCGCCCGGCTATCTCCGAGTTCGACAGGCCCTGGGCGATCAGCACCAGCACCTCCGTCTCCCGCTCGGTCAGATCCCCGTACGCCGCCTGCGCGGTGGCCGGGATGCCCGGGGCGTCGGACAGCTTCGAGAACTCCTTGATCAGCCGCCTGGTGACCGACGGGGCCAGCAGGGCCTCGCCGGAGGCCACCACCCGCACCCCGTCGGCGAGCTGCCGTGCCGAGGCGTCCTTGAGCAGGAAGCCGGAGGCTCCCGCCCGCAGCGCCTGGTACACGTACTCGTCGAGGTCGAACGTCGTCAGCACCAGCACCTTCGCCATGCCGTCCGCCGCGATGATCTCCCGGGTCGCCTCGATGCCGTTCAGCTCGGGCATCCGGATGTCCATCAGCACGACGTCCGGCGAGAGCTCGCGGACCTTCTCGACCGCTTCCCGGCCGTTGACCGCCTCGCCGACGACCTCGATGTCGGGCATCGCGTTCAGCAGGACCGAGAAGCCCTCGCGCACCATCATCTGGTCGTCCGCGACCAGCACGCGGATGGTCATGCCTCACCTTCGCTCACCGTGGCCACCGGCAGGAACACCGTCACCTCGTAGCCCTCCTCGTCCGTACGGCCCGCCGTCATCTCGCCGTTCAGCATGGTGACGCGCTCGCGCATCCCCGTGATGCCGTGTCCCGCGCCGGGCGAGGGCTTGACCAGGGCCGGCGCCGGGGGCGGGCCGTTGACTATCCGCAGGCCCAGTCCGCCGAGGACATAGCCGATCTCCACCTGGGCGCTCGCCCCGGGTGCATGCCGCAGGGTGTTGCTCAGCGCCTCCTGGACTATGCGGTAGGCCGAGAGTTCCACACCCTGTGGAAGCTCGCGCACCGCCCCGGTGACCGTCTTGTCGACGGTCAGGCCCGCGTCCCGCACGTTGGCGAGGAGCGCGTCCAGGTCGGCGAGGGTGGGCTGCGGGGCCTCGGGCGCCTCGTAGTCCTCGGCGCGCACGACCCCCAGGACGCGACGGAGCTCGGTCAGCGCCGCGACCGCGTTCTCCCGGATGGTGACGAAGGCGTGCTCCAGCTCCGGCGGCGGGTTCTCCACCCGGTAGGGCGCGGCCTCCGCCTGGATGGCGACGACCGACATGTGGTGGGCGACGACGTCGTGCAGTTCGCGGGCGATCGTGGTGCGCTCCTCCAGGAGCGTGCGGCGGGAGCGCTCGTGCTCGGTGACCGTCTGCTGCGCGGTCACCTCCTGCTTGGCCTGACGACGGATGTGCAGCACGGCGACGAACAGCAGGATGAGCGCCGACAGGACGAGCATCGGGCCCGTGTTCGAGTCGTAGTAGCCCGAGCTGAGGATGGAGTCCGCGAAGAAGCCGTAGAACGCGGTCAGCACCCACATCCAAGCGGCCGTACGGGGCCGGGTGCGCATGGCGACGATCGTCAGCACGGTCAGATGAGCGAGGAAGGCGCCGGGGGGCCAGGGCCACTCGTACCAGCCGCCGTAGAACATGCCGGAGACCGGAGCCGCGGCCATGGAGGCCCAGAAGGCGCCGACGGGACGGACGAGGGTCAGCAGGACCGGGGCCAGCGCGAGGAGACCGACGAACGCGCTGAGGGTCTCGCCGCGACTCGACTCGTACCCGACGAGCATCGCCAGCAGGGCCGCCCACGTCACCACCGCGTGCGGCGTCCACGCCGCGTAGTGGCGCAGCCGGCCCTTCAGCCGGCGCGTTATCGGCCCGTCGACGCTCATGCGGGGCAGCGGGCGGTAGGCGAAGGCGTCGTGGAACAGATCCTGGCGCAGCCCCCGCAGGGCATCCAGGGCCAGCCGGTACTCGGGGCTGCGCGCCGCGGCACCGCTCGGCGGTGTCGGGGGCCTGTGCGTCTGGGTCGTCTCGGTCACGTTCAGAACCGTACGGCGCGGTGGGGATCGCGGTCGTCACCAGTGAGAGGGGTCATTCGGTATCCCTCTCAGGTACTACGGGTCCGCTGCCGCACGTCGGCCTGCTGGCCAGGCCGGTGACTTCCGTCAGTAACCGGTGGGCCTGACCAGGCCCGACTCGTACGCGAACACCGCTGCCTGGGTGCGATCGCGAAGGCCCAGTTTGACCAGGATGCGCCCCACATGGGTCTTCACCGTCTGCTCGGCCACGACCAGATGCTGGGCGATCTCCGCGTTCGACAGGCCGCGGGCGATCAGGGCGAGGACCTCCGTCTCCCGTTCCGTCAGGTCACCGACGCGTTCCTTGAGCGGGGCCCGGGGCGGACCCTCCAGCCGGGAGAACTCGGCGATCAGCCGCCGCGTGATGCCCGGCGCGAGCAGCGCGTCACCGGCCGCCACCACCCGGACCGCCTCGGCCAGCTGATCCGCGGAGGCGTCCTTCAGCAGGAACCCGGACGCGCCGGCGCGCAGCGCCTCGTAGACGTACTCGTCCAGGTCGAAGGTGGTCAGGACCAGCACCTTCGTCAGCGGGGTGGCGGTGGTGACGCGGCGGGTCGCCTCGATGCCGCCGAGCTCCGGCATGCGGATGTCCATGAGGACGACGTCCGGGGCCAGCTCGGCGACCTTGGCCACGGCGTCCAGGCCGTCGACCGCCTGGCCGATCACGTCGATGTCCGGCTGGGTGTTGAGCAGCACGGTGAAGCCCTGCCGGACCATCTGCTGGTCGTCGGCGATGAGTACACGGATGATGCCGCTCGTCATGGGGTTTCTTCTCCTGGCGGGGTCAGCGGGTCCAAGGACCGGAGGGACATGAAGTCCGTCGTGCCGGGCGGGGGGAAGTACAGCTCCGGGGCGGGCAGCCGCGGGTCGGGGGCCGGGACGCGGGGGCCGTCGGGCCGGGGCCGGCCGTCCTTGGGGAGGAACGCGGAGACCGCGAAGCCGCCGTGCAGTGTCCGGGTCGCCGTGAGGTGGCCGCCGAGCATCGTCGCGCGTTCACGCATGCCGAGCAGGCCGTGCCCGGCGCCCGGGGAGGGCTGGACCGGACGTTCCGGGCGGGAGTTGAGCACGCCCAGGTAGAGGCCCTCGGGGAAGTGCGTGATCTCGACGCGGACATGGGAGCCGGGTGCGTGGCGCAGGGCGTTGCTCAGGCCCTCCTGCACGATCCGGTACGCCGACAGCTCCACGCCCGGCGAGTACGGCAGGTTCGGCTCGCCCCGGATGTCGGTCACGACGTGCAGTCCGGCGGCCCGGGTGTTGTCGATCAAGGCGTCGATCCGGTCGAGCGTGGGCTGCGGGGCGTCCGGGGCGGAACCGGTTCCGGCGTCGCCCAGGCCGTACGGGCCGTCGGGGTCGTCGGGGTGCTCCGAGCGCAGGACGCCGAGCACCCGGCGGAGTTCGGTGAGCGCCTCCAGGGCGTTCTTGCGGATGCCGTCGAGGTTCTCCTTCAGCTCCTCGGACGGGTTCTCCACCAGGTGCGGGGCGACCTGGGCCTGGATGGAGATCACCGACATGTGGTGCGCGACGACGTCGTGCAGCTCGCGCGCGATCCGGCTGCGCTCCTCCAGCAGGGTGCGGCGCGCGCGTTCCTCCGCCGTGATGCCGGCCTGCTCCACGAGCTGGGTCCGGGCCTCGCGGCGGCCTCTGAGGGCGATACCGAGCAGGACGACGCCCGCGAAGAGGGCGACCGCCAGGGTGCCGGTGGACGAGTAGTGCGCGGCGCCGATGAGGCCCTGCGTGATCCAGGTGGCCAGTGCCGTCAGGGCGAGGACCGTGGCAGAGACGCGGGTGGGCACGCGCAGGGCGAGCAGGAACAGGACGAGGCCGTGCGCGACCAGCGCGGGTGGGCCCCATGGCCAGCCTGGGTCGCCGGGCACCTGGCCGGCGATCAGATGCACCCGGGCGCCCATGGCCGCCACGATCGTCGCCGTCATCGACAGCCACCACGCCGGGACCGGGCACCACAGCGCGAGGGCGACGGCCACGCCCTGCGCCGTCGCGCACAGCAGGCCGTACTCCGTGCCGAGTCCGTAGCCGTCGGCCATCTGGTCGGCGTTGGCGATCAGGGTGCCGATCGCCACGAGGAACACCAGTCCGTGCGGGAACCAGCGGAGCCACACCGAGGGTGGGAGGGGGTTGACCGCTCCGGTCCACAGGTCGTCGCGGAGGCCGCGGAGGGCGTTCCTCAGGTGGGAGAGGGCGCGGGTGGGGAGGTGGTCGGGAGGGGAGGTGGTGCTGGGGGCGGGCGCATCCCCGCGCGCGTCCCGACAGGTGCGCGGCCTCTCCATGCCCTCGCCCCCCTCGACCTGCGGCGTCTCACCGCCCGCGTCCCGCTGCTCGCCCCGCTTTTCTGTAGCCCCCCTGCCCGTCATGCCGCTCACCCTAGACAGACCGTGCGGTGGGGTGGGCTTCCGGCTGGGCGGGTGGTGGCGTCGGCCGGGCATCCGGGGCCTCCTCGGCGGTACGACGGCCGCGGTGGACGCGGACCACGTGCGAGCGGCGGGAGCGCGTGCGCCGGCCCCGGTGCGGGCCCTGTCCGTCGGTGCGCAGCTCGTGGCCGCGGAACGCCGCCCAGCAGACCGCCAGGGCCAGGGCGAACACCGGGAGCCAGCTGAGGCGGGCCGCGATCCAGACGGGGGCGTCGGGGCGGGTGTGCAGGCCCGGAAGGTGGCCGGCGAGCAGGCCTGTGGCCGTGGTGGCCATCAGCGCCGTCTGGTGCCACAGGAAGATCGTCATCGCGGAGAGGTTGAGCAGGGCGACCGCGGCCCAGGCCGACGGCCGGCGCATCCCCCGGCGCAGCGGACCGCGCAGCAGCAGGGCGAGCCCGCACTGGGCCAGGCCGAAGGTGACGGCGGCCAGCGTGGGCGGGTTGAGGTTGGAGACCTCGGCGCCGGGCACGCCGACCATCGACGCCGGATACCCGGCCCAGGCCACCAGAGCCGCCGTCACCGCCGCCCCGCCGACGAGCAGGACCCACCCGGCGCGGCGGCGCTCCAGCTCACCCCGGGACCGGGCGGCGCCCAGGGTGAACGGCACCAGCCAGCCCGCGGCCACGTTCACCCATCCGAGCCAGGACGGGCCGTCGAGGCCGAAGCGCACGAGGTCCACATGGAGAACGACCGCCAGCGGCCACAGCGGGTTGACCCGTACGAGCAAGGGGGTCGCCGCCCTCAGGGCGGCGAAGACCAGCAGGAACCACAGGGGTGACAGGGCGAGCTTCACCATCGTGCGGACCGTCGTGAACTCCGCGCCCGTCAGCAGCAGCGCGACCGCCGCCACCGTCCACAGCGCCAGCACGGCGGCCACCGGCGCGAAGAGTCTGGCCAGGCGGGCGACCAGCCAGCTCCGGTACGGCACGCCGCGCGCTCGCGCCGAAGCGTGACCCCGGGTCGCCACATGGCCGCCCACCAGGAAGAACACGGCCAGCGTCTGGAAGACCCAGGAGATCGGGGACAGCCAGGGCATGTGCTGGAGCGGACTGGACGCGCGCAGGGTGCCGCCGTCCGCCACCAGGGCGGTCACCAGCCAGTGGCCGAGCACGACCCCGAGGATCGCGAAGGCCCGCAGGGCGTCGACCGCGCGGTCCCGGTCCGGGGGTGTGGCCGCGTCGATACGGGCGGCGGACTTCCGGACGTACCGGACGGTCCGGTCGGGTATGTCACGCACGGGTCACCTCCGAGGTGTCGCCGAGAACGATCCGGGCGAGGTTGGCCAGGGAGACCGAGCCCGGGGTGTAGTAGTCGCTGTGGCCGCCCTCGCCGGCCGCGAAGACGCGGGCGCCGTAGGCCGGTGACACCGGGTCGGTGCCGAAGCCGACGGTGGTGCCGAACAGGTTGGTCCTGACGTACGGGACCTCCGCGATCCAGTCGTCGGCGCCGCGGGCCGCCCAGACGCGGGCGGACGTGCGCAGCGCCGCCGCCGAGTCCACGCCCGTGCCGGGGCTGCCGACGAACGCGATGTCGCCGACGCCGGGTCCGGTGGAGGCGGCGCGGGCGCAGACGACCGAGCCGTAGGAGTGGCAGAGCAGCGAGACACGGACCTCGGGGCCGGCGATCACGTGCAGCCGCCGTATCAACTCGCGGAGCCTCGGGGCGGCTCGGTCGGCGCGGGTGGTGGTGAGGGCCGTGGTGCTGATCGTGCGCGGGGTCTCGTAGCCGAGCCAGGCGATCACCGCCGGGCGCGAGTCCTTCGGGGCGTGCCGGGTCAGTTGGCCGTACAGGGCTGTGGCCGCAGCGCGGAAGCGGGGGTAGGTGTCGAGGGTGGTGTCGGAACCCGGGACCAGGACGGCTATGCGGTCGGCGTGGGCCAGGTCGCCGAACACCTCGGTCGCCAGGCCGGAACCACGGCCGTCGAAGGCGAGAAGGGTGCGGGACGGGTCGGCCAGGGCGCCGTCGGCGACGGCTCGGCCGTGGTCGCCGTGTGCCGCGGCCATCCGGGACGCCGCCGCGGCGTTCGCGCGGTTGGCGGCGTAGGCCTCGTCCAGCGTGGAGGCGGTGAGCGGCGTGAGCACGGCCGGGGCGGGAGCCGGGATGCGGGGCCGGGCCGCCGCGGAGAGGGGGATCACGACGGCGACGGTGATGAGGAGGGCGAGAAGGGAACGACATAGACGGCGGACGGTGAGGAGGGTCGCCCTCGAACCCCCCGTCGCCCGTCCGGCCACCCTGGCGACGACCTCGAACCCCAGCCCCATGGCCGTCTTCCTCCCAGTCCGCCCGTCCATCGGGCCGTTCTGGTAGGGAAGTTACGGATCAGGACACGTCGTCCGCGTCCCGCCAGGGAGCTCTTCCGGCAGGTAGCTCTCAGGTATTACGGGTACGAGGAAGACACAGAGCACGCAGAGCACGCAGCGCACGCAGAGCACGCAGCGTCACCAAGCCAACTGCGCGATCTCCTCCGCCACCACCGCACACGCGTCCGCCACCGGATCGATCAGCGGAAAGTGCCCGACATCCTCCAGCAGGGTCAGCCCCACCACCTCCCCCGCCTTCGCCGCCGCATCCGCGTACGACTCGGCGACGGCCTGGGGGACGACCTCGTCCGCGCGCCCCTGGACGAGCGTCGTCGCGATGCCGGTCGGCAGCAGGAGCGCCGGGTCGGCATAGGGCTGCCGCCCCGCGAAGTGCTCCGTACCACCGAGGAGTTGGCCCGCCGCACCGCCGCACACGTCCAGCTTCCCGGCCACCGCGAAGTCGGCGATCGGGGCCAGGGCCACCACGCCCCGCAGCGGCGCGGGCCGGTCCGTGCGCCAGGATGCGTCCGCCGGCAGCACGTGCCGGGCGGCCGCCCACAACGCCAGCTGCCCGCCCGCCGAATGTCCGGTGATCACCGTGCGGCGGAAGTCGGCCTGCGGCACGGCCTCCCGCACGAGGGCGGGCAGCGCGTCCAGCGCGGCGGCGACGTCGTCGAAGGTCTCCGGCCAGCGACCGGCGACCGGCCCGACGGCGGCACCGGCACCCGCACCACCACCACCGGCACCGGCGCCCTCGCCCGCACCCGAGTCGGCACCTCTCCGGTACTCGACGCTCGCCACGGCGAACCCCCGGTGGGCCAGGAAGTCCGCGAACGGGCTGATGTGCCGGCGGTCGTACGGCGCCCGCCAGGCACCCCCGTGCAGCACCACGACGAGGGGGGCGACTTCCGCGGGCCCGGCGGCTTCCGTGCCGCGCGGGGCGTAGAAGTCGATCAGCTGGTCGGGGTGGTCGCCGTACGCGGCCGTGGCGTCGGGGTCGACGGCCGGATGCGAGAAGGCGGACTCCTCCTCGGCGGCCCGGGCTGCTGCGGCGTCGTCCGGCATGCTCCAACCTCTCAACGACGTAACGGGTTTGGCGGACCAGAGGGGAAATCGGCCGTTGGCCGGGACGGTATCAGGCCGGTGACGAGGGGCTGCACGCGGATGTCACGCTCGGTGAGGAGCAGATAAACGGTTCCGTCGTTTCGTTTACGCTGGAGTCACGGTGATGTCCCGCCGTACGCGCCGCATCGAGGAGACCGCCCATGACCGCCGAACCAGGCACCGTACGCCCGGGCGGCCGTACCGCACGCGTGCGTGCGGCCGTTCTGCGGGCGGCCGGGGACGTCCTGGCCGAGCGGGGGTTCGCGCATCTCGACCTCGCGGATGTCGCACGGCGGGCCGAGGTGGGCAAGACGACCGTGTATCGGCGGTGGGGGTCCGTGACCGGGCTGGTGGCCGATCTGCTGGTGGACATGGCCGAGCAGTCGCTGCCGCGCGAGGAGACCGGGTCCGTGCTGGGGGATCTGCGGGCGAACGCCCGCCTGGTGCGGCGGACGCTGGCGGATCCACGGCAGGGTGCGCTGTTCCGGGCGGTGATCGCGGCGGCCGTGTGCGACGAGCGGACGGCTGCCGCGTTGCGCCGGTTCTACGAGGTCCGGGTCGCCGAGTGGGCACCCTGCGTGGAACAGGGCGTCAGCCGGGGCGAGTTGCCGGAGGGGACGGATGCGGGGGCGGTGGTACGGGCGGTTTCGGCACCCCTCTACTACGAGCTGCTGACGACCGGGGTGGCCCCGGACGTCCCCGCCGCGGAGCGCGCCGCGCGGGCCGCGCATGCGGCTGCCGTGGCGGGGGTGTACGTCAGTAGTGAGCACCCGCACCCAAGCCCCAGCGCCCGCGGCTAGGCCCCCAGCACCTCCCCCAGCACCCGCCCCGCCCGCTCCACGTCCGCGAACCCCACATACAGCGGCGTGAAGCCGAAGCGCAGGATGTCCGGGGCGCGGTGGTCGCCGACCACACCTCGCTCGATCAGCCGCTTCATCACGTCCCCGGCGTCCGCGCACCGCAGCGCCACCTGGCTGCCGCGCTCCGCGTGGGCGAGCGGGGTCACCGGCTCCACCCGCCCGCTCGGCACGTACTCCCCCACGCACTCAAGGAAGAAGTCCGTCAGGGCGAGCGACTTCTCGCGTACGGCCTCGATCGGGACGCCGTCCCACACCTCCAGCGCGGCCTCCAGGGCCAGCATCGAGAGGATGTCCGGCGTGCCCACGCGCCCGCGGACCGCACCCGGCGCCGGTTCGTACGCGCCGCGCATGCCGAAGGGCTCCACGTGCGAGTTCCACCCCGGCAGCGGTGAGTCGAAGCGGTCCTGGAGGTCCCGGCGCACGTACAGGTACGCGGGCGAACCGGGGCCGCCGTTGAGATACTTGTACGTGCAGCCGACCGCCAGGCCGACGCCGTGCTCGTCGAGCCCGACCGGCAGTGCGCCCGCGCTGTGGCACAGGTCCCAGACGGCCACCGCGCCCGCCTCGCGCACCGCCGCCGTCAGCGCCGGCAGGTCGTGCAGCCGGCCCGTGCGGTAGTCGACGTGGTTCAGCAGGACCGCGGCCGTACGCCCCGACAGGGCGGCGCCCACCTCGCCCGGCACCACCGCGCGCAGCGAGCATCCCGTCATGCGGGCCGCCGACTCGGCGATGTAGCCGTCCGTGGGGAAGGTGGTGGCGTCCACGAGGATCTCGTCCCGCCCGGCACCGGCGATCCGGACCGCCGCCACCAGCGCCTTGAAGACGTTGACGCTGGTCGAGTCGCCCACGACGATCTGGCCGGGGGCCGCGCCGACCAGCGGGGCGATGCGGTCGCCGATCCGCTCCGGCGCCGTCCACCAGCCGCTCTCCTCCCAGGAGCGGATGCGCAGTTCGCCCCACTGCCTGCGGACGACGTCCGCCAGGCGGTCCGGGACGTGCGCGGGCAGGGCGCCGAGGGAGTTTCCGTCCAGGTAGACGACGTCGTCGAGGACGAACCGGGAGCGCAGCGGGGCGAGTTGGTCCGCCCCGTCCAGCTTCTGTGCCCGCAGGGCGAGTTCAGACATACGACCGCGCCGTCCACAGCTCGGGGAACACGTTCTTGCGGGCGCGCTTCTCCAGCCAGGCCACGCCGGCCGAACCGCCCGTGCCGGCCTTGGCGCCCATGGCGCGGCGGGTGGCGACCAGGTGGTCGTTGCGCCAGCGCCACACCAGTTCGGCCACATCGGTCAGCGCCTCGCCGAGACGCACGAGTTCGGCGTTCTGGTCGCCGGCGTAGAGGGCGGTCCACACCGCCTCGACCTCGTCCGAGGGCTCGTAGCGCCGCGACACGTCACGCCGCAGCACGGACTCGGGCACGGCGTGGCCGCGCCGGGCCAGCAACCGCAGCACCTCGTCGTAGAGGCTCGGCTCGTGCAGCGCCTTCTCCAGCTCGGCGTGGACGCGGGGGGCGCCCCGGTGGGGGACCAGCATGGACGCGGACTTCTCGCCGAGCAGGAACTCCATCCGGCGGTACATCGCCGACTGGAAGCCGGAGCCCTCGCCGAGGGCCGAGCGGTACGAGTTGAACTGGGCCGGCGTCAGCTGCCCGAGCGGCGTCCAGGAGGCGTTCAGCGCCTCCAGCTCGCGGACGGAGCGCTTCAGCGCCGCCACCGCCACCGGGATGTCGTCCTCGCGGAACGCCTTCGCGGCGGTCTCCCACTCGTGGACGACGACGGTGAACCACAGCTCCATCACCTGGGTGGTCACCAGGAAGACCATCTCTCCGGGGTCGTCGGAGAGGGTGTGCTGGAGATGTGTCAGCACGTCCGCCTTGACGTAGTCCTCGTAAGGCGTCGTGCCTGCGAAATCGAGATGCGGGGTCTCGGGCTCCTGCGTGTCGTGAGCCTCTTGGGACATCGCTGTCTCCTGTTGTTACTCCGGGTAGCGGTCCGCCCCTGCCGTTACCGACACGGGGGCCCCGGTCCCCACCCGCATCCTCAGGGATGCCCCGGAACATCGCAAGGCCCGTCTGGATCACAGACGGGCCCGCGAAAGCGTGCCTAGCCCAGCGTCTGCGCCGCCGTCGGCGAGGAGTCCTTCAGGAACTGGGTGCAGCGCTCGTACTCCTCCTGCTCACCGATCGAACCCGCCGCGCGGGCCAGGGCGTGCAGGGCGCGCAGGAAGCCGCGGTTCGGCTCGTGCTCCCAGGGCACGGGTCCGTGGCCCTTCCAGCCGCTGCGGCGCAGGGCGTCCAGGCCGCGGTGGTAGCCCGTACGGGCATAGGCGTACGACTCCACGACGCTGCCCCGCTCGAACGCGTCGTCGGCCAGCTGCGCCCAGGCCAGCGAGGACGTCGGGTACTGCGCCGCGACCTCGGAGGGCGCTGCCCCGCCCGCAAGCAGCTCACGCGGCTCCGGGTCGTCGGGGAGGTGGGTCGGGGGCGGTCCCCCGAGGAGGTTCTCGTGAATCGTCATAGGACCAGTCTGGTACATCCCCGCGGAACGGGAGCGGCTGCCGTCCTGCCCGGCCCCGCTCCCCCGCGCCACACCTCCGCCGGCCCCGCCCCGCTCCCCGTGCTACACCTCCGCCGGCCCCGGCCTCTCCAGCGGCGGGGACAGCACGTTGCCGTGCGTGCGGCATTCGGGGCGTTCGCAGCCCGGGGCCGGGTGGCGGACGTAGGTGAAGGCGAGGAACGAGCCGACCAGCAGGATCGCGGCGCAGACCACCATGGCCCGGCCGAACGCCGCGTCGAAGGCGGCCGGTGAGCGGTAGGCCTCCGGGCCCATCCCGGCCACCAGGGGCAGCGCGGCGACCGCCACCAGGCCCGCCGCCCGCGCCGCCGCGTTGTTGATGCCGCTGGCCAGACCGGCCCGGGCCGTGTCGACGGAGGCGAGGACCGTGGCGGTGAGCGGGGCGACCAAGGTGACCATGCCCAGGCCCAGCACCAGCAGCGCCGGCAGGACGTCGCGCACGTACGAGGCGTTCTCGCCCACCCGCAGCATCAACAGCATCCCCGTCCCGGCCAGCAGCGGCCCCACGGTGAGCGGGATGCGCGGGCCGACGCGCTCGCCCAGCGCTCCGGAGCGGGCGGAGAACAGCAGCATCAGGGCCGTGGTCGGCAGCAGGGCCGTACCGGCGGCCAGGGCCGAGTAGCCGGAGACCACCTGGAGCTGGAGCGCGGCGAGGAAGAAGAAGCCGCCGAAGGCCGCGTACACGCACAGCGTGACCAGGTTGACGGCGGTGAACTGCCGCGACGAGAAGATGTCGAGCGGCATCATCGGATCGGGCCGGTGCTTCTCCAGGTTCACGAAGGCGACGCCCGCCGCCACACCGGCGGTCGCCGTCAGGGCGACCACGAGGGAGCCCTCCGTGGCCTCGATCAGGGCGTAGGTCACCAGTGCCAGCGACACTGCGACCAGCACCGCGCCGAGCACGTCGAAACGGCCGTGCTTGCGGCCGTCGGCGGACTCCGGGACGTGCCGCAGGGCCACCGGAATGCACACCAGGGCGAGCGGGACGTTGAGCAGGAAGATCCAGCGCCAGCCGGGGCCGTCCACCAGCCAGCCGCCGAGGAAGGGCCCGACGGCGGCGCCGATACCGCCGAAGCCGGACCACAGGCCGACCGCCCGCGCCCGGTCGTCGGCGTGGAAGGACGCCTGGATGAGGGCCAGCGAGCCCGGCGTGAGCAGCGCTCCGCCGATGCCCTGAAGGGCCCGCGCGGCGATCAGCACCCCCGAGTTGGGCGCGAACCCGCACAGCAGCGAGGCCGCCGCGAACCACACGACGCCGATGACGAAGATCTTCCGGCGGCCGTAGGTGTCCCCCAGCGAGCCGCCCAGCAGGATCAGCCCCGCCAGCGTGAGCATGTACGCGTTGACCGTCCACTGGAGCGCCGCCAGGTCGGCGTTCAGGTCGGCGCCGATGTGGGGCAGGGCCACGTTGACGACGGTCGAGTCCAGCAGGGCCATGCTGGAGCCGAGCACGGTGGTGAGCAGGATCCACTTGCCCTGGGACGAGGACAGCCGGACATCAGGCATGTTCCCAGGTATACAGCGGGCCCGGCGCTGTCGCGCCGGGCCCGAGGGGGAAATCCGGGTGCTACTTCAGCTTCGTGCCGGCCGAACGCAGGTGCCGGCAGGCCTCGGTGACGCGCGAGGCCATGCCCGCCTCGGCGAGCTTGCCCCAGGTCCGCGGGTCGTAGGTCTTCTTCGAGCCGACCTCGCCGTCGACCTTGAGGACGCCGTCGTAGTTCCTGAACATGTGGTCGACGACCGGACGCGTGAAGGCGTACTGCGTGTCGGTGTCGATGTTCATCTTGACGACGCCGTTCTCCAGCGCGGTCTGGATCTCCTGCTCGGTGGAGCCGGAGCCGCCGTGGAAGACGAAGTCGAAGACCTTGGCGTCGGCGGGACGGCCGTACTTGGCGGCGACGCCCTCGTTGAGCTCCTTCAGCAGGTCGGGGCGGAGGACGACGTTGCCCGGCTTGTACACGCCGTGCACGTTGCCGAAGGACGCGGCGAGCAGGTAGCGGCCCTTCTCGCCCAGGCCCAGCGCCTCGGCCGTACGGAGCGCGTCGTCGACCGTGGTGTACAGCTTGTCGTTGATCTCGTGCGTGACGCCGTCCTCCTCGCCACCGGTCGGCGTGATCTCCACCTCAAGGATGATCTTCGCGGCGGCGGCGCGGGCGAGCAGCTCCTGGCCGATGGCCAGGTTGTCGGCCAGGGTCTCGGCGGAGCCGTCCCACATGTGCGACTGGAAGAGCGGGTTCTCGCCGCGGGCGACGCGCTCCTCGGAGACCGCGATCAGCGGACGGACGTACCCGTCGAGCTTGTCCTTCGGGCAGTGGTCCGTGTGCAGGGCGATGGTCACGTCGTACTTCTGGGCGACGATGTGCGCGAACTCGGCCAGGGCGACCGCGCCGGTGACCATGTCCTTGTTGTGCTGGCCGCCAAGGAACTCGGCACCGCCCGTCGAGATCTGGATGATGCCGTCGCTCTCGGCCTCGGCGAAGCCACGCAGAGCCGCGTGCAGGGTCTGGGACGAGGTGACGTTGATGGCCGGGTAGGCGAACTTGCCTGCCTTCGCCCGGTCGAGCATCTCGTTGTAGACCTCGGGGGTTGCGATGGGCATCTGTCCGCTCCTTGTATGTGCGGGTTGGCGTTCTGCGTACTTACGGCCCTGACCTAGACCTGGGGTGCGACGTCATCGTCGGCCCCATCTTTCCAGACGGGACGGGATGCTCCGAGGGCCCCCGGCAGGGGTGGCTCAGTCCAGTCCCAGCTCGTCCTTCGAGTACGCGTAGAGGTAGGGCACCCCGGCGCCCTCCTCGATCTTCTCGGCGGCGCCGGTCGCCCGGTCGACGATCGTCGCGACGGCGACCACCTCGGCACCGGCCTCGCGCACCGCCTCGACGGCGGTGAGCGGGGAGCCGCCGGTGGTGGAGGTGTCCTCGACGACCAGCACGCGGCGGCCCGCGATGTCCGGCCCCTCGACCCGCCGCTGCAGGCCGTGCGCCTTCGCGGTCTTGCGGACCACGAACGCGTCCAGCCCGCGGCCGCGCGCGCCGGCGGCGTGCAGCATCGCGGCGGCGACCGGGTCGGCGCCCATGGTGAGCCCGCCGACGGCGTCGAACTCCAGGTCCGCGGTCAGGTCGAGCAGCACCTGGCCGACCAGCGGGGCGGCCTCGCCGTCGAGCGTGACGCGGCGCAGGTCGACGTAGTAGTCCGCCTCCAGGCCCGAGGAGAGGGTCACCTTGCCGTGCACCACGGCCTTGTCCTTGATCTGCTGCAGCAGCGCGCCACGTACGTCCGTCATGCAGCCCAGCTTAGAGCCGCGTCCAGCGCCAGGTCGTCGTGGCCTCCAGCGGCTCCAGGGGGGTGACCAGGCGCGGGAGGGTGTTGAGCCCGTTGGGCGGCCCGGTCTGCGGCTCCACGCAGACGGCGGCCTCCTGCTCGTCGTAGACCACGACCCACTCCTCCGTGCTGGTGACCTTCAACTCCAGCTGTCCCGGCCAGGTGACGGTGACGTCGACTCCGCCGGGCATGCCGAAGCAGTCGTCCCAGGGGCCGGGCTCGGGGTCGAGGCGGTTGCCGGTGGGGAGGTGGTCGTCGCCGCGCTCCTCCTGCCAGGCGGGGGCGAAGTCGAGCTGGGCGTCGGCCCCGCCGAGGTTCCGGTTGAACCACGGGTGCCAGCCGACCTGCGCCGGGAAGGAGTCCTGGTAGGTCTCGACGGCCATGGTCAGCGTCAGGGCGTCCGGCGTGAGGCCGATGACGTGGGTGACCCGCCCGGGGTAGGGCCAGGGGTCCACCAGGTCGTACGTCAGCACCGCCTCGTCGGCCGTGACACGGGCGGGGTTCCAGGCGCCGTCGCGGGCGGTGCCGTGGATGGCGTGCGGCGGGGCGTTGAGGGGCAGCTGGTGCACGACGGCGCCGTTGTGGAACCGGCCGTCGCGGGTCCGCCCGCACCAGGGGACCATCGGGAAACAGCCGAATCGGTCGCCTTGGCGCAGGAGTTCGGTGCCGCCGACGCGGAGACCCGCGACACGGCCGCCGTTGTCCGGCCGCACGGTCAGTTCCGCGTCGCCCGCGGTCAGCGTGATGGGTTCGTTACTCACGGGACGACCCTACTGGGGAGATCAAGAGGGCCTGTCCGGTCGCCGTCGCTCACTGGCGGCGGCGCAGGGCGCGGCCCAGGACGATGGCGCCCGCCACGACCAGCGCGGCGGCGGGGGCCGCCCAGCGCAGGGTGGGGTTCTGGGCGACGGTCTGGGGGGCCGGGACGGGGGCGTAGCGGCCGCGGGGCGGGGCGTGGTAGCTTTCTCACGGGGGTTGACGTCATCGTCCACGGTGGCGACCAGCTCCGCCGCGTCGACGACATCGCTGAGATCGCCTGGCTCGGCGTCCACGC